>NZ_JABUMQ010000210.1:0-19490 GCF_013336645.1 Myxococcus sp. CA039A
GCCCGGGTCCACGCCCTCGCCCACCGCGCTCACCGTCCCACCCACGCCGAAGCCCGGCACGTAGGGCGGGTCAATCTTGAAGAACTCTCGTCCCCAGCCAGTCCGAATCTGCGTCTCGACGAAGATGATGTCCGCGAAGGAGACCTCCACGAGGACCTCACCTGCCCCGGGCCTGGGCTCGGGCACCTCACGGGGTTCCAACACCTCCGGCCCACCGAACCTCGACACCTGGATTGCGCGCATGCGTTTCACCCTCCATGGCCGCGCGGACACGGCGGAGCCAGGCGGCGAGACACCATGTCCCGCCCGCCTGCCCGCTCGTGACTCGAACGCCGCACGCCAGGAAATCTGCGACTTCAAGTGCACTTGAAGTCAAGGCGAAGTGCGCGCATATCGAGGCATGGACGAGTCGCTCACGATTGGACAGCTGTCCCGGCGCACCGGCGTCGCGACCTCCGCGCTGCGCTTCTACGAGGAGCGGGGCCTCATCCACTCCGAGCGGACCTCCGCGCGCCACCGACGCTTCGCCAGGCCCGTCATCCGGCGCGTGGCGTTCATCGTCTTCGCCCAGCGCGTGGGGCTCAGCCTCGAAGAGGTCGGCCGGGAGCTCGCCAGACTGCCCGTCGACACCGTCCCAGGCCGACAAGACTGGGCTCGGCTGTCCGGGACGTGGAGTCAGCGCATCGACGAGCGCATCGCCGAGCTCGAGCGGCTCAAGGCGGGGCTGACAGGGTGCATCGGCTGCGGCTGTCTCTCATTGGACCGCTGCCGCTACGTGAATCCAGGAGACCGGGCCGCCGCACAGGGGCCCGGTCCACGCTTCTGGGTCAGGGCTCCGAAACACGAGCCACCGACCCAGGAGCGATGAAGCGGACGGCTACTTCACACCCACCGCGGCCCAGCTCTCCAGCACCTTCGCGGCCTCGACGGAGTCCTTGCCGTAGAGGTCCTGCGCCGCCTTGAGCGTGGCCTCCTTCGCCTGGGCGAAGTTGGTCTGCGGCGTCATGTAGAAGCTCAGGGCGCGGGAGTAGATCTTCAGGCCCTTCTCGATGCCGATGCCGTCCTTCACCTCGACGTTGGAGGTGCGGTTCTTGCCGCCCTCGGACAGCAGGAAGAAGGCGTTGTTGGCGATGCCCGAGTTGATGTGCACGCCGCCGTTGTCCTGCGAGCCCTTGTAGCGCTTGGAGTAGTGGTCCGGCGACATGCCGTCGCTGGACGGGTTGCTCAAGTCACGCAGGCCGTCGGTGGGGTCGCCGTTGTTCGGGGTGAACGTGTCCTCGCCCACCGTCCAGTCGAACTTGACCGCGTCGTTCTTCTGGCTCGCGTGCCACTCCACGCCCACGCCCATGATGTCGCTGAACGCCTCGTTGAGGGCGCCCGACTCGTTGCGGTACTCGAGGCCCGCGGTGCGCTCAGTCAGACCGTGGGTGATTTCGTGGCCCGCGATGTCCAGCGTGGTGAGCGAGCCGAACTGGTCGCCGTCGCCATCGCCGTAGTTCATCTTCTCGCCATCCCAGAAGGCGTTGGCGAAGTCGTTGCCCACGTGCACGTCGGAGATGAGCTTCTCGCCCTTGCCGTCGATGGAGTCGCGGCCGAGCACTTCCTTGTAGAAGTCGTACGTCGCCTGCGCGCCGTACTGCGCGTCCACCGCGTCCTTGGTGCGCGCGGAGTCGGTCGCCTCGCCCCAGACGTTGTTGGCGTCGGTGACGGGGGCGTGGACGCCGTCCTGCCTCGGGTCATCCGGGTTGCGGTTGAGCGCGTCACGCGTCAGCACACCCCCGCCGCGCGAGGTGTCCTCCAGCGTGAACGTGCCGTCCGCGTTCTTCGTGCTGCCGATCTCCACCTTGCCGCTGTACTGGGTGGTGTCGTCCGCCTTGCTCGCCGTGGGCTCCGTCGACGGCCCGGTGGGCGTCGTCGGCTCGGTGGTGCCCGCGAGGGAGGGCCGGGCGTGCGCGGGGCCCGCGCCGTGAGCGTGGTGACCCACGCCGCCCATCTGGTTGTACTGCTCCATCACCTTGCCGGTGTTCGCGTCGACCAGGTAGTGCATGCGGCGCGGGTCCTTGCCCGGGCCCACGTCCGTCGTGTTGCTCATCTCCACGTGGTACGCCGCGCGGTACTCGCCGCTGGCATCCTTGAAGATGACGCGCTCGGAGACGGGCTTGCGGTCCGTCGCGCCGCCGAACTCCTTCTGGGCCACGGACAGCGCGTCCTGCGCGCTCAGCTTCGTGGGGCTCTTGCCCAGGCCCGCGGGGATGGTGGACACGTCGCCGGTGACGCTGTCGACCTTGCCCTCGCGCGTCAGGTGGCTGACCACCTGCTCACCAAAGACGGGGACGCCCTCGCTCTTGCGGTCCATGCGCACGTGCGTCATGCCCAGGTCGTCCTGCTCCACCGCGCGCGGCGCGAAGTCCGTGGCGTTGACGCCCGGCCTGCCGGCCAGCAGCTGCGACACAGTGGGCGCGCCCTGCTTCTGGAGGTAGTCCACCGTCGTCTGGATGGCGGCCTTGCTCGACTCGCTGTCCAGGGCCACGGGACCGGACTTCACCGGCGGGGCCAGCGGCGCGGCCGGCTTCACCTGCGCGGGACGCACCGGCGCCTCGAACGTGGAGCCCTCGGCGAAGCCCACGGCCTTGTTCTTCACCTCCGCGGTGACGGGCCGGGAGTCAGCGGGACGCGTGACGGGAAGCTTCGGGAGGTCGGCGCGAATCTTCATGGTGGGGGTGCCCAGAGGTTGAAGTACGGCTTGCGTAGGTATTCTCGATTCCTGCGAGCCCGGGTTGTGTCTCCGTAAGAGGAAACCGCACACACTTCCCGTCGGTGCGTCCAACCTCCTGAAATCACTGCACTGGGACGGGCTGGAGGCGCGTGGGAGCGGGGCGGACCTGGGCCAGCAGCTCGTCCACGGACCACTGGTCGTCCGCGTGCTCGCCGTACTTCACGGCCAGTATTTCCCCCTCACTTCCAATGAGGAAGTCCGCGGGCAGCCCCAGCCGCCCTCCCGCCGGGAGCACCGGTGGGGCCGGATGCCGCCCGGTGAAGAAGTCCCCGAAGCCGTTGATGAGCGCCCGGAGGAGCCCGCCCCAGACCCGAGGGTCCAGGAGCGCCCGGGGCGCGGCCTCCACGCCGTACTCCCGATAGAGGCGTCGTCGAGGATCACCCACGAGGGCGAACGGGAGGGCCCCCTCATAGGTGCGCAGCTCCTCCGCGCTCGAGTGGAAGACGACGACCTCCCGCACCCCCACCGCCTTCAGCTCCTCGTGGCGTCGCGCGAAGGAGCGCAGGTGCAGGTGGCAGATGGGGCACCCGGCGAAGCGCCGGAACTGGAGGTGCACCGTCATCCCCGGCTCGGGGATGCGGACCGTCCCCCCAGAAACAGTCTCCAGCTCCCTCGCGGTGAACCGCTCCCCCACGGACCACTTCCGGCCTTCCGTTCGCGCGGACATCTCTTCCTCCAGCGTAGGCGTACGTTGTACTCCTAAACTAAGAAGGTGCCCCTTACGCTGTCAATCGAATGCCCCGTCCCCGCTCGCTCACTCCGTCAGCCATCGCCTCCGCCGCGCTCACCGTCATCGACCGGGAGGGGCTGGACGCGTTGACCATGCGCTCCGTGGCGAGCGCGCTCGGCATGGGCACCATGTCGCTGTATCGCTACGTGGAGGGCCGCGAGGCGCTGGAGTCGCTGGTGGTCGACACGGTGATGCGCGACATCGAGCTCCCCGCCCCGTCGTCGAGCGCGCGGTGGACGACCCGGGTGATGGGGCTGATGACGCGCGTGCGGGAGGCGGTCGTCCAACATCCCGCCGTCGCGCCCCTGCTGCTCACGCGCCGCCACTCCACGGAGGGCACGCTGGCGTGGGGTGAGGCGCTCCTGGGCCTGCTGACAGAGGGAGGCTTCGACGGCTCGGCGCGGGTCATCGCGTTCCGCACGCTGGTGAGCTACGTGTTCGGAGCCGTCCAGTTGTCGCACCTGGGCTCTCTCTCCGGCGACGGCACGGCCGCGCTCGCGGAGCTGGATGCGGCCACGTATCCGCTCCTCCGGGAGACCGCGCAGCGCGCGCGGCGCATCACACCGGAAGAGGAGTTCCGACGCAGCCTGGAGGTCATCCTGCGCGGACTCGAGGAGGCGGTGGCCCGCCGATGACTCCGGGGGCCAGGCGTGTCGCCCTCCTCGTGGGCGACACAGGGGTGGTGGCGAATCAGGCGGTGGGGCGAAGCGGCCACGGCTGGTTGCTCGGGCCGGCCTCCCAGTTGTTGTAGCGGCCATCCCAGTACTGGACGGTGAGCTTGGAGACGTCCACGCCGTCGAGGCAGCCCAGGTTGATGGAGCGGAAGTGGCCGCCCATCTCCTCGACGAAGCCTCCGCCGTAGCACTGGATGCCGCAGTGCTTGCAGAAGCGGCGGTAGTTCTGGCTGTCACCCACCCGGTACTCGCCCGTCTCGCTCTCACCCTGGAGAACGCGGAAGGCGCTGGGGGGCATGGAGGTCGTCGTCGTTCCCACCTTGGTGCAGACGGTGCAGTTGCAGCGGTTCACCGGCTCCGCGAGGTCGAACTCGGCCTCGAAGCGCACGGCGCCGCAGTGACAGCCGCCGACGTACTTCTTGAAGGTGGGGGACTTCTGGGGGGCGGTCTCGCTCATGGTGGGTTCTCCTCGGTGCGGCGTGTTGATGGAGGGAGTTATGAACCCTGCCAGTGACAGGTGTATGTCAAGTTTCCGCGAGGCCCCCTGCTCGCCGGGCCTGACGCAGGAGGTCGAGCAACTCCCCCAGTGCTTTCTGACGCCCCGGATTGTCCTTGGAGCCCAGGCCCTGGTGCTCCACCCAGGCCGTCACCATGGCCTGGCTGGCCCCCCTGGCTCGCGCCCAGGGGTCCGTCTCCTCGTCGACTTCACCCGTCGTCACGGCGGCCCACACCTCGGCGAGGTGGCTGGCGGCGTCGGCGAACGCGGCGGCGGCGGGCTTCCTGGCGAGAATCGACGCATTGCGCACGTCTCCCAGTTTGCTCGCGACGATGTGGGCCTGCCGGGGATGCGCCCCCGAGCGGGCCTGGGCGAATCGCTCCGCCGCGGGCTTCGCGTCCTGGATGTGCTCGGCGCACAGGCTCAGCCATGCCGCGCACGTCTGGAAGGCCCGCTCGTCGGGGAAGTGGGCCACCACCCACCCCAGCAGGGGGGAGAGGTGCTCGGCGCGCGCCCAGGCGTCCTCGGCGGAGTCGAAGTGGAGGTCGTTCGCCTGGAACAAGGCGAGCAGTTGCGTGGTGGGCGTCTCTGACATGGTGGACCCGGCTCTACGCCGCGCCTCACCTCACGGGCAACGTGGAATCACGCGCGCGAGCGGACGATGGCGCCCGGTGTCACTCCCAGGACCCGGCGCATGCACCGGGACATGTGGCTCTGGTGGGAGAAGCCCGCCTCCAGCGCGACCTGTCCCGTGGGCAGCCCACCGCGCAGCAACAGGGTGCGGGCCCGCTCCACCCTCCGTTGAATCACATACTCGTGGACGGGCAGTCCCGTGGAGCGCTTGAAGAGTGTCTTGAAGTGCGACGCGCTGACACCCGCCACGCGTGACAGGCTCGCGAGGGAGAGGTCTTCCTCCAGGTGGGCCTCCACGTAGTCCGTGACTCGCTGGAGCTGGGACGCGGGGAGCCCGCCGCGCGCCTCGGCCTGGGTCCGGTACCGGGCCAGAAGTCGCGCCGCGAGCGCGAGCCCCAGGCTCTCCCGGTAGAGCAGCCCGTTGGGGAAGTCCGCGCGAGACTCCGCCTCCAGTGCCCAGGCGATGTGCTCAATCTGCTCGTCGCGGAAGTGGTGGCGCGATTCCAGCCCCACCCGGTCCGGGTCCAGGCCCATGTCCTCGGCGGCCATCCGCAAGAGCGAGTGGGGCAGTCGCAGGTCCACCGCCGTGCTCGCGTCGTCCTCCACCCAGGTGTCCGACACGCCGGCGGGCATCAGGCTGAGGTCGCCCCGCGTGCGCAGTGAGCGGATGCGGCTGGAGTGACAGGCCACCCGGACGGGGTTGCCGGAATGGATGCTGATGAAGTGGTCCGCGCTGGCGGCGTGCAGAAAGTCACCCACGGCCGTCACGCGCATCTCGACACCGAGGCTGATTCGAGGAGTTCGTCGCGCGTGCTCGCTCATGGCGCCCGAATATAGGGGCCACCGGCTTTTCGTGCTCCCGAATCATCCGCGCGTGCGCGACCCGCGCGGGGGCCGTCGGTATTCCTTTCCCACATCCAACACGACGTGGCCGTCCGGTGGCGCTCGCCGCGCGGCCACGCCTCCAGCCAGGCGTCCGGAGTCATGCACATGGGCAGGTATTCAGGGAAGAAAGCGGTGGTGACCGGGGGAACCGCGGGCATCGGTCTCGCGACGGTGAAGGCGTTGCTCGCGGAGGGCGCGGAGGTGCTGCTCACCGGGCGCAACGAGCAGGGCCTGGACGCGGCACGCAAGGAACTGGGCCCCCTGGCGCACGTGGTGCGCTCCGACACCGCGAGCCTGCGCGATATCGACGTGCTGGCCTCGCTCGTGAAGGAGAAACTGGGCTCGGTCGACTTCGTCCTCATCAACGCGGGCTACTCGAAGTTGCGCCCCTTCGACCAGGTGTCGGAGGCCGAGTACGACGAGACCTTCGGCATCAACACCAAGGGCGCGTTCTTCGCCGCGCAGCGGCTGGCGCCTCACGTCCGCGAAGGCGGGGCGTTCGTCTTCACCACCTCCGTGGCGGACGAACTGGGTGCACCGGGCATGAGCGCCTACGCGGGCGCGAAGGCGGCGGTCCGCGCCTTCGTCCGCGTGCTCGGCGTGGAGCTTCTGCCCCGAGGCATCCGCGTCAACGCGCTGAGCCCCGGCTTCACCCGGACGCCGACGTTGGGCGTCACCGGCGCCACGCCCGAGGAGGTGGCGGCCTTCGAGAAGGAGGGCGAGGAAATCACGCCCATGAAGCGCATCGGCTCCGCCGACGAAGTGGCGCGTGCGGCGCTGTTCCTCGGTTTCGAGGCGACGTTCACCACCGGCGCGGAGCTGCCCGTCGACGGCGGCCTCTCGCAGTTCTGATTCGATACAGGAGACACACGAACATGAAGCCCAACATCAGTGTCATCGGCGCGGGCCGCATGGGCTCCGCGCTCATCAAGGCGTTTCTTCGAAGTGGACATGTGACGACGGTCTGGAATCGCACGCGGGTCCGGTGTGAGCCCCTGGCCGCGCTGGGCGCTCGCATCGCGGAGAGCGTGCGGGACGCGGTGCACGCCGCCGACATCGTCGTGGTGAACGTGAATGACTACGACACCAGCGACCACCTGCTCCGTCAGGACGAGGTGACCCGGGCGCTGCGCGGCAAGCTGCTCGTGCAGTTGACGTCCGGCTCCCCTGCCCTCGCGCGCGAGCAGGCGGACTGGGCGGCTCGGCACGGCATCGACTACCTGGACGGCGCCATCATGGGCACGCCGGACTTCATCGGCCAGCCCGAGGGAACGCTCCTGTACGCGGGCCCCTCGGCGCTGTTCGAGAAACACCGGTCCACGTTGCTCGCGCTCGGAGGCAACCCCCAGCACGTGGGCGAAAACGTGGGCCACGCGTCCGCGCTCGACAGCGCGCTGCTCGTCCACATGTGGGGTTCCCTGTTCGGCGTGCTGCAGGCCGTGGCCATCTGCCGCGCGGAGAAGCTCCCGCTCGAGACGTTGGCGACGTTCGACAAGGCCCTCGCCCCCGTCGTGGATGGCGCCGTGGCGGACGTGTTCGCCCGCGTCCAGCGGGACTCGCTGGGCGCCGACGAGGAGACCCTGGCGACGCTGGAGACCCACAACGTCGCGTTCCAGCACCTGCTGGACCTGTGCAAGGAGCGCGGCATCCACGACGGCATCCCCCGGGCCATGGATGCGCTCATCCAGGCGGCCCTGAAGGCGGGACACGGGAAGGACGACTTCGCGGTCCTCACCCGCTTCCTGCGCTGAGCCGGGCGCTCACCGCGTGACGCCATAGACGGCGTCGCGCACCACCTTCGGGAAGGCACCGAACATGCCCTCGAACGCGGTGTTCGTCAGCGCGACGATGGTGAACTGGTTCACCGGGTCCACGAACCACGTGTGCCCATACGCGCCCATCCACTGCCACGTGCCCTTCGGCTGAGGGCTGCGGGCCAGACCTGGGTCCACGAGCACGCCCATGCCCAGCCCGAAGCCCCAGCCAGGGGCCAGCGTCGCGGCCTGCACGCCCACGCTCTCCGTCGCGAACGCCTCCACCGTGCTCGACTTCAACACGGGCGTGCCGCCGGTGCGCAGCGCCTCCAACAGCTTCAGGAAGTCCTCCGCCGTGCCCACCATGCTGGAGCCTCCCGCCGCGAAGGAGCGCGCATCGAAGACGCGGTCGGGCACGAAGGGCACGTTGCTGGGCACGCAGCTCACCCAGTGCTCCTTCCCCATGCGCACCGGCTCCGGCTTTCCGTCACCGTACGGCGTCGCGAGCCGCGCAGTGTCCACCACGTGAAAGCCCGTGTCCTTCAAGCCCAGCGGTCCGGTGACGAGCTGCTCCACGAGTTGGGGCAGTGTCGCATCCGCGGCGCGGGCGAGGACCTCTCCCAGCACATCCGTGGCGACCGAGTAGCCCCAGCGCGTCCCAGGCACATAGGACAGCGGCACGGAGACAATCCGGCGCAGGTTCTCCTCCATGGAGAGGCCCGGCTGGTCCAGGCCCGAGGAGACGTTCGCTCGGTGGTACGGCCCATCCTCGGACTCCATGATTGAGTACGTCAGCCCCGCCGTGTGCGTCATCAGGTGGCGCACGGTGATGACGGGCTCGCTCCCGTCCTCCAGCTTCGGGCGGAAGCTCGGAATCCACCGCGTCACGGGGTCCTCGAGCCGCAGCACGCCCTGCTCCAGCAACGCCATCGCCGCCACGGACACGTACTGCTTCGTCAGGGACGCCAGCCGGAACAGCGCGTCGTCGCGCATGGGCGTACCGGCTTCACGGTCGAAGAAGCCCGCCGCGCGTCGATAGATTTCCTGGCCATTCCTGGCGACCATCACGACGGTGCCCACGATGCGCTTTTGCGCGAGCGCCCAGTCGATGCCCGCGTCCACGCGCGCCGCGAGCGCGGGCTCCCGCGCGACAGCGGGCCCTCGCGGACCGGCTCCTGCGTCAGGTGACTTCTGGGAAGTGGGCGCGCTCATGAAGGTCTCTCCGGAGATGCGAGTCGAGGCTGGGACCATGTCCCCCGGAGATGACAGGGGAGTGTCAGCTTTCTTCGGCATCTCACCATCGCGGGGCTCTCCTCTCCAGCGCCCTTGCTGGCCCGCTGACGGGGCGGTAGGGAATCGGGGCCACCACCGAGCCAGGACCCCATGGCGCAAAAGAAGACCGCCGCCCCTCGTGCCACTTCGAAGAAGACGTCCGCGGCTCCCGCCGTCGCGCCCGAGGTGACCTGGCAAGCCTTGGAGCAACAGCTCCGGGACACGTTGGGCCAGGACGCGGTGGGGCAGTACCCGGCGGACCTGGAGCCACTGCACATGACCTTCGAGCAGGCCCCCGACACGACGGGCATGCTCCCGGAGGCGTATCAGCGATTCACCGAGGCGCTGGGCTTTCGCTGGGTCACCACCGGAAAGAAGGCGCTGGCATTCCTTCCGCCGCGCTGGCGCGTCCAGGCGTCCCAAGGCATGGGCGTACCGGAACGCTCGTGGACCCAGGTGCGCGAGGAACGAGAGGCGGGCCATCACGCCTACCGCTTCCTGATGTTCGCGTCCGAGGACCTCCATGACGTCAATGGCTACTGCTTCGGCAAGAGCGAGCACGACGACTCGCTCGTCGTCTGGGAGGTCGAGGACAGCCTGCCCCTGCGCGAGCTGGGTCCCTTCACGCCCTGGCTCGCCAAGAAGCTCGCCCCCCTGAGCAAGGCCGTGGCGAAGCCGCCTCGCCGTGGTGCTCCCAAGGGACTGGGAGACCCGCTCGGCCTGGAGCAGGAGTCACACGGAGAAGTGTCCGCGCGAATCCAGGAGCAAGCCGCCGCCGACATCCTCGGCACGTTCCCTCGGGACACCCGGTCCATCCTGCTCCAGGAGCGGCGGTTGGGCGTGCTACCGGACATGGTCCGGGAGTTCACCGCGCTGGAGCAACTGACCCTCATGGACGCGCAGCTGACGCGAGTGTCCCCCGCGCTGGCCCGGCTCACGCAGCTCACACAGCTCGACCTGTCCTGGAACAAGGGGCTGGACGCCCTTCCTCCCGAGCTGGAACAACTCCAGAACCTCGAGTCACTCACCCTGGACCGCACGGGACTTCGCGTCGTTCCGGAGTGGATTGGACGGCTCCCGCGCTTGAGCGCTCTCAGCCTCAAGGCCACGCCCATCACCACGCTCCCAGCGTGGGTGTCACGGATACCAAACCTCAAGTCCCTCGACGTCTCGCTCACCTGCCTGCCCTCGGAAGAGGTCGACGCCTTCAAGCACACGCGCCCGGAGTGCCAGGTGCGCTTCCCCTGAGCGGCGTTCCAGAAATGGGAAGCCACTTCCCAGGGACGGGCAACCCGACCCGAGACAACTCCGGGGTTTCACTCGGCACGCCCTGATAGAGGGATGGCGCAAGCCTTGCTTCGGATGCCGGGCCACAGCCTTCGCCCCCGGAGGGGCCTTGTCCGACATCACCCAAGACCTTCGCCTCGCAGTGAGGATGCTCGCCAAGCACCGGGCGTTCACCGTCGTCGCGGTGCTCACGCTGGCGCTGAGCATCGCGGCCAACACGGCCATCTTCAGCGTGGTCAACGCGGTGCTGCTGTCGCCCCTGCCCTTCCCCGAGCAGGACCGGCTGGTGCTGGCCTGGACCCGGCTGCCGAGCCAGCCTCGGTGGACCGTGGCGCCCGCCAACTTCCTCGACTGGCGTGCACAAGGCGACGTGTTCGAGGAGCTCGCGGCGTTCTCCCACATCGGCGTCAGCCTGTCCGGGGACGGAGCGCCCGAGCGCCTGCGCGGCGCCAGCGTGTCCGCCAACTACTTCCAGGTGCTCGGCGTGCGAGCGGCCCTGGGCAGCGCGTTCCAACCCGTCGCCGAGGAGACGGGGCCTCGCCACGTCGTGGTGCTGAGCCACGGACTGTGGCAGCGCCGCTTCGGCGCGGACCCGCGCATCATCGGCCGGGACGTGCGCCTCGAGGACCGCGACTACCAGGTCGTCGGGGTGATGCCGGAGCGCTTCACCCTGCCCAACATCGGACCGAAGACCTCCGCGCCCGCGGATGCGCCCGAGCTGTGGATTCCCGCGCCCTCGCACGACATCCCGCAGCTCGGCTCGGATGGGACGCTGGACCTCAGTCAGTCCCGAAGCACCACGTACCTGCGCGTGCTCGGGCGGCTGAAGCCCGGCGTGACGATGGAGCGCGCGAGCGCGGCGATGGGCGCCATCGCCCAGCGACTGGAGCAGGAGTACCCCGCGAGCAACGTCCACTCCGGCATCACCCTGGTGCCCTTGCGCGAGCAGATTCTCGGCGACGTGCGGCCGGTGCTGTGGGTGCTGCTGGCCGCGGTGGGGCTCGTGATGGCCATCGCCTGCGCGAACGTGGCCAACCTCTTCCTGGTGCGCGCGGCGGCGCGGCGACAGGAGATGACGGTGCGCGCGGCGCTCGGCGCGGGGCGCGGGCGGATGATTCGGCAGCTCCTCACGGAGAGCGTGCTGCTGGGCCTGCTCGCGGGCGCGCTGGGGCTGCTTGTCGCCGTGTGGAGCATGGACGTCCTGCTGAGCCTGATACCGGCGGAGCTGCCCCGGCTCGACGAGGTTCGCGTGGACGCCCGGGTGCTGGCCTTCGCGCTGAGCATGTCGCTGGGCACCGGCATCCTCTTCGGCCTGTTGCCCGCGCTCCAGGCGTCGCGGCCGGACCTCGATGGCGTGTTGCGACAGGCGGCGGGCGGCAAGCTCGCGGGAGGCGGTCGCTCGCGCGGGGCGCTCGTCGTGGGCGAGGTTGCGCTGGCGGTGGTGCTGCTCATTGGCGCGGGACTGTTGCTGCGCAGCCTGTGGCGACTCCAGGACGTGGACCCAGGCTTCCGCCAGGAGTCCGCGCTCACGTGGACCCTGGCGCTACCGAAGGAGAAGTACCCGGACGAGGCGCGACAGGGCGCCTTCTTCCAGCAGGTGGTGGAGCACGTGTCGATGCTTCCCGGCATCCGGAGCGCTGGCGCGGTGACGGACCTCCCGCTGGGTGGTGCCGACATCTGGTTCGGCCTGGAAGTGGAGGGACGCGCGCCCGCGACTCCCGAGGAGCGCTCGAGCGTGGGCTTCCAGGTCGTCACGCCCGGCTACTTCGAGTCGCTGGGCATCCCCGTGCGCCAGGGGCGGGACGTGACGAGCACCGACACCCGCGAGTCACAGCCAGTGGTGGTGCTGAACGAGACGGCCGCGCGGCTCCACTTCCCGGGGACGGACGCGGTGGGGCAACGCGTGCGCGTGGGTGATGCGAGCACGCCCTGGCTCACCGTGGTGGGCGTGGTGGGTGACGTGCGGTACGACGGGCCGACCCAGGAGACCCGACCGGAGGCATATCTGCCCGCGCTCCAGCGCTCGCTGTTCCTCATGTCCTTCGTCGCGCGGACGGAAGGCGACCCCATGGCGCTGGCCGCCTCGGTGCGCTCCGCCGTGGCGTCGCTGGACAAGGACCTGCCCGTGGGCGTGATGCGGACGATGGAGCAGCGCGTGACGGAGTCCACCGCGCGGCCTCGCTTCGTGTCCATGCTCGTGGCGGTGTTCGCCGTCCTGTCGCTGCTGCTCGCCAGCGTGGGCCTGTCCGGCGTCATGGCGTACACGGCGCGTCAGCGCACGCGGGAGATTGGCATCCGCATGGCGCTGGGCGCGCGGCCCTCGGACGTGCTGCGCATGGTGCTGAGCCAGGGCCTGCGGCTGGCGCTCGGAGGCGTCGCGCTGGGACTGGTGGGCGCCTGGGGATTGACGCGCGTGTTGTCCAGCCTGCTGTTCGGCGTCAGCGCCACGGACCCCGTCGTCTTCGGCTCGCTGTCGCTGCTGGTGGCCGTCGTGGCCCTGCTGGCCACCTGGCTGCCCGCGCACCGGGCCACACGGGTGGATCCGCAAGTGGCCCTGCGAAGCGAGTAAGCGCTGAATCTCCAGCATTCGCCCGGGCCCCGGAGGACGAGGAGGCCCGCGGTGCTTGAGGCCCCGGGGGCGCTCGTTAGAGTGCCTCGCATGGCTGACTCCTTCGACCCCATCGACAGCGCCCGCGCGAACATGATTCTCGAGAGCCTCCTCGAGACGCCTTTCAGCGAAGACGACGAGCACCTCCAGTTCGCGCTGCGCCAGGGGGACCTCACGTTCGAGGGTGACTTCGAGCTGGAGCCCAATGACGTCATCATCGTCGTGGGGAACCTGACCGTGACGGGCTGCCTCGCGGACCAGTTCTACAACGAGGACGACTTCTCCAAGCTCTACGTCATGGGGAACCTGCGCGCGCGGGACATGGTCTGCGGCTCGGAGGTGCGGGTGACGGGCAACCTCGAGGTGCAGAACGTGCTCTACGCCAACTCGTTCGACATGGACACGCTGGGCGTGAGCGGGAAGCTCAGCGCGAAGGTGTTCATCGAGGATGGCCACCAGGTGGAGTTCGGCGCGCTCGACGTGGGCGCGCTCATCTCCGACGACGAGACGTGGCGGGAGGTGAAGCCGGAGGCCGTCATTGGCGGCTTCGAGACGGTGCTCCAAAGCCACGTCCTCAGTGAGGACGGACAGCTCGTCCTCGGCGAGTCGCTCCATCAGGAGCTGAAGGCGGGGCGCTCCGTCCTGCGCTGAGCGGACCGAGCGCCTCGGGCCTGGCGCCTTTCACCGGAGCCGGGGAGCCGGGGAGCCGGAATGCCCGGCTCCAGGTGGGACGCTCACGGCGATTCGGGGAGCGTGTACTCGAACACGTAGCTGTGGGCGCCCTTGTCGTCGATGTGAATCTGCATCGAGCCGGAGAGCCCCTTGAGTTCGTCCGTTCCAGAGTCGGGGACGACGAGGATGGTGAGCTCGGACGCGCCTCGCGTCATGCGCCCGGTGTGATGGATGGAGAAGGTGCCCTTGCGCCCCTGGAGGCTTCCGGTGACGCGCTCCATCGCGACATAGGCGCCCGACTTGCCGTCATCCATCGTCGCGAGCATCTGCCCCACCCCCGTGCCCTCCAGCTCTCCGTGGTACCGCTTGTCGATGGACAGCCGTCCGATGGGCGACGCCGCCGCGCCCTCATCCGGGGCCATGGGCTTCACCTTGACGTCAAAAGGCCCTTGTACACGCTTCGTCATGTTCGTCTCGCTCCCTGTCCGTGGGGGAACCGTCGCCTGACTGCCCGCGCATCCCTGTGCGAGCACGGCGCCGAGCGCCCACGCCAACAACATCATCATCCCGGGCTTCATCATGCGCTGGCCCCTCATCGAGTGGCCCACCAGATACAGGTGCCTGTTCCGCGCCGATTGCAAAAACGCGACACGCCGACAGAATGCCCGCCGGTGAGCCGCCCTCGCATCGACGCGCCCCGTGGCGTCCTTCAGCGCCCCGCCCCCGAGGGCAGGATTGCGCACGAGCGCTTCGCTCCCTCCGCTGACCTGGAAGCGTTCATCCAGCACTTCTGGACGGTGCGCTGGGATTTGCGCGGCGAGCCGCCCCTGCTGGCGGAGACCCTGCCCCACCCCTGCGTGCACCTGGTGTTCGAGCGGGGACAGGCGCGCATCGCGGGCGTGCAGTCACGCCGGTTCCACCGCAGGCTCCAGGGACAGTCGCGCGTGTTCGGCATCAAGTTCCGTCCCGCCGCCTTCCAGCCCTGGCTCAAGGCCCCGCTGTCGCGACTCACGGACCGGACGGTGAGCCTGCGCTCCGTGTTCGGCCAGGAGAGCATCGCGCTCAAGGACGCCATCCTCGCGGAGCCGGACGTGCGGCGGTGCATGGTGCTGGCCGAGGACTTCCTGCGACCTCGAATGCCCGCCATGCCCGAGCCGATTGCGCGGATGCGCGACCTGGTGGAGCGGCTCGCCGTGGACGCGTCCCTCACGCGGATGGAGCAGGTGGCGGCGCTCGCGGGGCTGGAGCCGCGCAACCTCCAGCGGCGCTTCAGCGCGGCCGTGGGCGTGAGCCCCAAGTGGGTCATCCAGCGCTATCGCCTGCACGAAGCCGCCGAGCAGCTCGCGCGAGCGGACGCGCCCGACATGGCGAGCCTCGCGCTCCAGCTCGGCTACTTCGACCAGTCCCACTTCATCCGGGACTTCAAGGCGCTCGTGGGCCGCGCGCCCGGGCAGTACGCCGCGCAGGCCGCCGCCGCACGTGGGAAGCGCGCCTCGCGATAGGCGCGCGGCACATCGCCGGCTGAATCCCCCCCGACGAAACAGCGAGGCGAGCGTGGAGTGCCCCTGCGCCACTCCCCGCCCGCCCCGCCTTGCTTCACGTCAAGAGAGCGCCGCCCCGGGTGGCGGTCTCCCTCGCCGTCACTGGAACAGCAGGCAGTAGGTGTCGAGCTGGTAGAAGTCCGACGGCACGAACGGCGCCCACGTCTGCCGCACGAAGTAGAGGTGACGCCCGTCCACGCTCAGCGAAGGGTGGAACTCGTCCTTCTCCGTGTTCACCGCCGGCCCCAGGTTGATGGCCTTGGTGAAGCGCCCCCCGACGTTGATGCTCGCGTACAGGTCTCCCAGGCCGTGACCCTCCGGACGGTTCAGCGAGGCGAAGATGAGCACCCGGCCGTCCGCGGAGATGTGCGAGTTGTACTCCCAGTAGTCCGGGCTGTTGACGCCCGTGCCCAGCTTCTCCGCGGGGGCGTAGCCGGGGCCGCGGCGCTCCGAGCGGTAGATGTTGAAGTCCGAGTCGAACGTGCCGCTGGCGAAGTACACCGTCCCATCACGCGTCGCGCTGACGTAGAGCTCCTGGCGGTCCGAGTTGACGTTGGGGCCCAGGTGCTGCGGCGCGCCCCAGCTTCCATCCGCCTGCTTGTGCACCACCCACAGGTCCGAGTCCGCGCGCTCCTCGGTGCCCGTCACGGGACGGGTGGACGAGAAGAACAGCGAGTTGCCGTCCGGCGTGAGGAACGGGTCGGTGTCCAGGTACGTGCCGGAGAAGGACACCAGCTGTCCGGGGGTGAAGTGGCCGTTCACCTTGTGCGTCTCGTAGATGGCCTGGAACGGCGCCTCCGCCGCATCCACGTGGTAGTACGCCGTGTTGCCGTCCGAGGAGAAGGTGAGCCGGTACTCCGAGCGGTCCGGGAGGGAGACCTCTCCCGGCGCGAACATGCTGCCGCCCGCGGGGCAGGTCAGGAACCGCAACGACTCGCTGGACACCTCTTGCGCGCCGAGCGCCTCCGCCACCTTGGCGGACTCAGGCTCCTGCGCGGCGCACGCCATCGTCATGGAGGACATGGCGACGAAGAGGCCAAGAGACCACGACTTCCCAGGGGTGAATCGATTCATGCGACGTCTCCTTGTGTTGGAGACACAGTCGCCCGACCTCCCGAGACTCGCGATGGAGTTGTGACGAACGGTGGAGGTCCTGGGGCCAACGGTGGAATCGCCGCCCCACCCCGCTCAGGAGGGCAGGTCCAGGGCCCGCTGGAGCCTGGCGCGGTAGCTCCGGCCGGACGTCAGCTTCGTGCCATCCCTCAGTGTCAGCACGAACTCGCCCGGGGGCAGCGGCTCCACTTCCTCGATGCGGTCCACGCGGACGATGAGCGAGCGGTGCGCGCGCACGAAGTCCTTCGGGTCCAGCTTCGCCTCCAGCGCGTTCATCGTCTCGCGCGCCAGGTACGACTGCTTCCCCAGGTGGACGGAGACGTAGTTCCCCTCCGCCTCCAGGTAGTCGATGTCCTCCACGCGAAGAAACCGCATGCGCCAGCCCACCTTGGTCACCAACTTCGTCGCGTAGGGCTCCGACGTGGGAGGCAGGCGCTGCGACAGCGACTCGAGCCGCTCGATGAGGTCCGAGTCCAACTCCATGGCCCCGGTGCGGCGGCGCTCGCGCACCCGCGCGAGGCTGAGACGGAAGCGCTCCCTGTCGAACGGCTTGAGCAGGTAGTCGAGCGCGTTGGCCTCGAACGCCTGCACCGCGAAGTCCCTGTGCGCCGTCACGAAGATGACCGCCGGCTGCTGCTCCTGGGCCACCGCGCGCAGCACGCCGAAGCCGTCGGGCTCCGGCATCTGCACGTCCAGCAGCACCAGGTCCGGACGCTCCCTGCCAATGGCGGCGATGGCCTCCACACCGTCGCGACACTCGCCGATGACGGCCATGTCCGACTCGTCCGCGAGCAGCTCCTTCAGCCGCTCCCGGGCCAGCGGCTCATCGTCGACGATGAGCACGCGGATGGGCGGAGTCATGTCGCCGGCTCCGTCCGGAAGGGAATGGCCAGGGACACCAGCGCCCCACCCTCCGAGCGTCCGCGCAGCTCCAGCCGGTGGTCCGGACCATAGAGCTGGACCAGCCGCTCCCGCGTAATCCACAGGCCCTTGCCGCCTCCCGAGGGCCTGGGCGCGGTCGCCTCGCGCAGCCCGACGCCGTCGTCGCGGACCTCCAGGAGCAGCGCCGAGCCCTCGCGCCGGGCGGACACCGTCACCGTACCCGGGGCGGAGCGTGGGGCGATGCCATGCTGGATGGCGTTCTCCACCAAGGGCTGGAGCAACAAGTGCGGCACGTGGGCGCCGAGCGTGTCCTGCTCGATTTCGTGCTTCACCTGGAGCCGGTCCGTGAAGCGCACGCCCTGGATGTCCAGGTAGAGCTGGAGGGTGCGCAGTTCATCCCGCAGCGTCACCTCCTCGCGGCCCGCGGCATCCAGCGTGCCCCGCAGCAAGTCGCTGAGTCGAGCAATCATCCGCTCGCTGCCCATCGGGTCCCGGTGCACCAGGGCGGAGATGGAGTTGAGCGTATTGAAGAGGAAGTGCGGGTGAAGCTGGGACTTGAGGACGTGGAGCTGGGCGCGGGCGAGCTGGGTGTCCCGAAGCCGGAGCTGCTCGGCGTAGTAGATGGCGTGCGCCACGCCCAGGAGCGTCAGGTAGATGAACGGGTTGTAGAGCAGCGCGTGCTCGAGGACGGCCGTGTAGGCAGGGGGCGCGTCGTACCAGTGGAAGTACGGGTCCAGCGAGTAGATGACGGTGGCGCGGAAGAACGAGACGGCGAGCGCGCCGCCCACGTGCAGCGCCAGACGGGAGCGCCAGCGACGCCGCTCGAAGGGGAAGCGCAGGCCGTAGTACACGACGGCGATGGTGACGGGCGCCCACAGCGCGGTGGCGAAGCCATCCGTGAGCAGCGCATGCGCCCAGGACACGCCCCGCACCGAGTGCGCCTCACTGGAGGCGGCAAGCCCCTGCAAGGTCCAGTAGGCGAAGGCCGCCACCCACAAAATCCAACCGCGTCCGCGTGACATGCCACCCAAGGTACACGGACTCGCGTCGGCTTTCACATCCACGCCGGTCTCCCCTCTGAAGGCCAGGCTCGCGGGCCCGAGTGAGCAGGCAGGTCAGCCCCGTGACCGGGGGCGATTGAAGGATGTCGGACGGAGTCCATCTCCGCCTGACTTCCCTTTATTGCGGCAATCAAGTGACAATAGACACATGTCACTTTTCCGTACGCTCTTCGTCTCGCTCGCCGTGGTCCTCATGGGGTGCTCCGCGTCGTCCGATGACTCGGGAACGGAGGACCCTCCAGACACGGGGTTCGTCGAGGTGGCCGGCGACGACGCGGGAACGCAAGACGCGGGGACTCAGGATGCGGGAACGCAGGACGCGGGTGGAGGGCCCACCGACAGCCTCGCGGGGCTGACCCGCATCGCCAGCGCCGAGTACCAGTTGTTCTACCTGGTGAACGGTCGGGTGTTGGGCATCGGCTCCAACCGCGCCGGGCAGCTCGGCGTCGGCCATGCCAACCCATACAACCAGGTCCCGCCCGTCGACATCGCCCTGCCCGCGGAGCTGCGTTTCAAGGACGTGGCGGGCGGCGGTTTCCAGAGCGTCGCGCTCGATGTCCAGGGCCGCGTCTGGACCTTTGGACAGAACCTCTACGGCCAGCGGGGCGACGGCACCACGAACGACTACCCCAACCGCACGACGACGCCGAACAACGGCCAGCCGTACCTCATCCTCCAGGACTCCACCGGCGCGACGTTCGACAACGTCATCGCGGTGCGCAGCGCGCTGCTGTTCAACATGGCGCTGAAGGCGGACGGCTCCGTCTGGGTCTGGGGCATGAGCGGCAAAGCGATTGGAGACACGTTGGGCATCGCGGGAGACGGCAACAGGGAGCCGCGCAACATCACCCGGCCCGTGCGCGTCCCGCTGCCGCAGGGCGTGCGAATCACGAGCTTCACCACGAACGACAGCAGCATCTTCGCGCTCGATGACACCGGCAAGGTCTGGGCCTGGGGCAGCAGCGCTGGCGGTGAGACCTTGGGCAGGGGCAACAACCCGGACTATGCGCGACCGAATTCGTTGAACATCCCCGCTCGCGTCAAAGAGCTTGCCGCGGGAGGAAGCCAGTGGGTCATCGCGCTCGACGAGAGCGGGGGATTGTGGG
>NZ_JABUMQ010000211.1:0-19453 GCF_013336645.1 Myxococcus sp. CA039A
CCCCTTACGTTCGCGACAACGCCTTGCACGGTGAACACTCGTGACGCGGCCGTGCTTGACACGGATTGCAATGGCTTTCGTTGGCTGGGATTGAATTGGGCGGAGGGGATGGGCCTATGCTCGCCCGCATGATCATCGCCATCCCCCGTGAAACGGTGCCGGGTGAAAGGCGGATCGCGCTCGTGGCGGAGAGCGTGAAACGCCTCATCGGCAAGAAGCATGAAGTGGTGGTCGAAAGCGGTGCGGGCCTGGGCGCGGAGTGTTCCGACGACGAGCTGCGGGCCGCGGGTGCCCGGGTCGAGTCGAGCGTCGACGCCCTCTACGCCGCCGCCGACC
Source organism: Myxococcus sp. CA039A (assembly GCF_013336645.1). Lineage (NCBI taxonomy): Bacteria > Pseudomonadati > Myxococcota > Myxococcia > Myxococcales > Myxococcaceae > Myxococcus > Myxococcus sp. CA039A. Next base: position 337 of record NZ_JABUMQ010000211.1, read on the forward strand.
TGCTGCTCAAGATTCAGCCGCCGGACGAGACGGAGCTGGGCCGGCTCAAGGCGGACTCGGTGCTGGTGAGCCTGGCGTACCCGCTGGCGAATCCGGCGCTGGCGCGAGAGGTGGCGAAGCGGCGGGTGACGTTGCTGGCCGTGGACATGATTCCGCGCACGACGTTGGCGCAGATGATGGATGTGCTCAGCTCGCAGGCGACCATCGCGGGCTACCGCGCGGTGTTGCTGGCGGCGGAGGCGCTGCCCCGGCTGTTCCCCATGTTGATGACGGCGGCGGGCACCATTCCTCCCGCGAAGGTGCTGGTGCTGGGCGCGGGCGTGGCGGGACTGCAGGCCATCGCGACGGCGCGGCGGCTGGGCGCGGTGGTGGAGGCGTACGACGTGCGCAAGGTGGTGAAGGAGCAGGTGGAGAGCCTGGGGGCGCGCTTCGTCAACATCGACATCGCGGACGCGGCGGGCTCCGGCGGGTACGCGAAGGAGCTGGGCGAGGAGGCGAAGCGCAAGCAGGCGGAGGTGTTGGCGACGCACGTGGCGAAGTCGGACGTCGTCATCACCACGGCGCTGGTGCCGGGGCGGCGCGCTCCGGTGCTCCTGCCCGCGGAGATGGTGCGGCGGATGAAGAGTGGCTCGGTGGTGGTGGACATCGCGGCGGAGCAGGGTGGCAACTGCGAGCTGACGCGCGCGGGGGAGCGCTACCGCACCGAGACGGGCGTCACCGTCATCGGCGAGCGCAACCTGCCCAGCCAGATTTCGGTGCATGCCAGTGCGATGTACTCGCGCAACATGGAGAAGCTGCTCGCGCACGTCACCGACAAGGACGGCGTGCTCAAGCTGGATGTCGCGGATGAAATCGTGAAGGGAATGCTCATCACCCGGGGCGGGGACGTGGTCCACCCGGCCGTCGCGGACATGGCCATGGCGGACCTGGCCAGGAGAGAGGGCTGACATGTCGCTGACGCTGATCTTCGGCCTCTACGTCTTCTTCCTGGCGGCCTTCACGGGCTACCAGGTCATCTCCAAGGTGCCGCACCTCCTGCACACGCCGCTGATGGCCTTCACCAACGCCATCTCCGGAATCTCACTGGTGGGCTCGCTGCTCGCGGCGGGTGGGCACTACGGGACGGTGTCCACGATGCTCGGCGCGGTGGCGGTGCTGGCCGCCACCATCAACGTCGTGGGTGGCTTCCTCATCACCGACCGCATGCTGCGGATGTTCAAGAAGAAGGGTGGCGCGCGATGACCCTCTCCCTGACGGAGACGTTCGTCCAACTGCTGTACCTGGGCGCCTCCATCCTCTTCGTGCTGGGCCTGAAGGATTTGGGCGACGCGCAGACGGCCCGGCGGGGCGTGCTGCTCGCGGAGATTGGCATGGTGGCCGCCGTCGCGGGCACGCTGCTGTACGGCGTGGGCGTGACGCAGGTCATCGTGCGCTGGGAGTGGATTGTCGTGGCGCTGCTCATCGGCTCCGCGGTGGGCACGGGCATGGGCCTATGGATTCCCATGACGAAGATGCCCGAGCGCATCGCGCTCTCGCATGCCTTCGGCGGCCTGGCGGTGGGGCTCGTGGGCGTCGTCGAGTACCTCCAGCACGGAGGTCCCCACATGAGCACGCTGCAAATCACCGCCACGGGCCTGGAGGTGGCGCTCGGCGCGCTGACGTTCACCGGAAGCATCATGGCCTTCGGGAAGCTGCAGGGCTTCATCACCGGCCGGCCCGTCACCTACCCGGGACAGAACCTCTCCAACATGCTGATGATTGTCGGCACGCTGGGGCTGATTGGCTTTCTCGTCTATTCGCCCGACGCGTCGTGGGCCTTCTATTCCGTCGCGACGCTGGGCGTGCTGCTGGGGGTGTTGCTGGTGCTGCCCATTGGTGGCGCGGACATGCCGGTGGTCATCTGTCTGCTCAACTCGTATGCGGGCCTGGCCGCGGCGGCGACGGGCTTCGCGCTGGGCAACAACGTCCTCATCATCTGCGGCGCGCTGGACGGCTTCTCCGGCTTCCTGCTGGGCATGATGATGTCCAAGGCGATGAACCGCTCGTTCGCGAACGTGCTCTTCGGCGCGTTCGGCGCGGCACCGGAGGCGAAGGCCGTCACGGAGGGCGCATCTGCTTCGGGTCCGGCGCCCAACGTGGGCAGCGTGGAGGAGGCCGCGGAGGTGCTGCGCGCGGCCCGCTCCGTCATCGTCGTGCCGGGCTACGGCATGGCCGTGTCGCAGGCGCAGCACGCGGTGAGGGATTTGGCCAACGTCCTTCAGGCCAATGGCTGCGACGTGCGCTACGCCATCCATCCGGTGGCCGGACGGATGCCGGGGCACATGAACGTGCTGCTGGCCGAGGCGAACGTTCCATATGACCACCTGTTCGACCTGGACGTCATCAACGACGACTTCACGGCGACGGACGTGGCGCTGGTGGTGGGAGCGAATGACGTGGTCAATCCGGCGGCGCGCTCCAACCAGAGCAGCCCCATCTACGGCATGCCCATCCTCTCCGCGGACATGGCGAAGACGTGTGTCGTGCTCAAGCGCTCGCTCAACCCGGGCTTCGCCGGAATCGAGAACGAGCTCTTCGTGCGCCCCAACACGATGATGGTGCTGGGGGACGCGAAGAAGACGCTGATGCAGTTCACTTCCGCACTGAAGGAGTAGCTCCAAGCGGAGGCGTGGGGCGACTGCGGGCAAGCCCCGGCGCCCCCTCTTTCTGAGCCGAGAGAAGCGTCTCTGACCCAGGAGTGATTGAAGGCATGGCACCGCATCCGTATGTGAATGTGAGGAGGTGTGCCGAGTTATCCGGAATGACGGTGGAGAATTCCATTCCGCATCCTCATTGAGTGTGGACCCTGGCTACCTTCGCGCAGAGACTCTCCGTTGACGAAATCGCGCATCGGCATTCCATTGAGGGATTCGGATGGAGCTGGGGCGGGGCGGAATCAAGGAGTTGGCGAATGGTCGGCGACTCACGGGAAGGAAAGGCCTTGCCGGAGGAGGTTTCGGCGGGCACGACGGAGCCTGAAGGCGGAGGCACCCCCGTGTTCGGTGGCGTCTCCGAGGCGGAGCTCGACGTCTTCGTCAGCAAGCTGCGCACGGACAAGAACCCGCGCGTGCCGGCGGCGACGTCGCGCGCTCGCGGTGACGTGCATGGTGAGCGGCTGCACAAGGGCGTGCGTCGTTCGCTCGTGTCGTCCGTGGTGGAGGAGGAGCCCGCGCCGACGCCGGTTCCCACCGAGAAGCACGCGTGGTTCATCGCGCTGGGCGCCAGGCCCGCGGGGCCCTTCGAAGCGGAGGCCCTGAAGGGGGCGTGGGAGCGTGGCGAGCTGGGGCCTGACTCGCTGTGCTGGCGCGCGGGCTTCGCGGCGTGGCTGCCCTTGGGGCAGGTTCCGGAGCTGCTCCAAACGCTGGCGCCGCTCCCCCTGGAGCTGGAGCTCAGCGCCGCCGTGGACGCGGCCCTGTCGGCCGCTTTCTCCGAGGGGCCGGAGCTGCCCGCGGCCACCGTGGCGGAGGCCTCGGGCATTCCCGCATGGGCCGTCGAGGCGTCCCCACGGGCGACGTCCAGCACCCCGGTTGAAACCGTGGGAACGCACGCGGTGCTCGCCGAAGTCACCGAGGTCTCCGAGCAGGTGGAGGCCCGTTCGCGAGTGGGCGGCTGGTGGTTCACCCTGGCCGGTGGCGTCGCGGGGGGTGTGACGGTCGCGCTCGTCATGGGCCTGTTCGGTCGCTGGGATGGCGCCTCGGCGCTGCTTGCCCGGATGAATGTCGCGGAACTCTTCAAGCCCGCGCCCTCCCAGGTGGTGGCTCCGCCCGTCGTGGCCGTGGCCCCGCCCGTGGTCGCGAGCGCGCCTGTCCCCGAGGCCGTGGCAACGACTCCCGTGTCCGTGCCGGGGGCGGCCCTGGCGGGTGCCGCGCAGGGTGTCTCCGCGCCGACCGGTGGGGGTATCGCGATGGACGTCGTGGCCGCTCCCATCGCTCCGACGTTGCCGCCAGTCGCGGCGGTCCGTCCTTCCCTCGCGGGGGTCGCGGCCGTGGAGCGGGGTGGCGCGGTGCCGGTGCTGGCCGTGTCCGGTGGGGGACTCGCGAAGTCCGTGGGAGCCGCCGCGCCTTCGTCCAGCATGGACCGGGACGTGGAGGCCGCACCGGCGGTCGCCGCCGTGTCGCCGAGGGTTTCCGAGGTCAAGCTGGGTTCCGGAGAGCGGCCCGTGTCGCCGCCGCCCACGCCCGTCGAAGCACCCGTGCGCGCGAGCCCGCCGCAGCCCGGCTCGGATGACGACCTGGGGCCGGATGAGGAATTCGCGCGGGAGCTGGCGGGGCCTTCTCCAGGCTCGGGTGGGCCGGAAGACGCCCCTTCCGTCTACATCCCGCCGGTGGCGCCCATCCAGAATCCGCGCGTGTCGCTGGCGCAGTCGGATGTCTTCGAGGTGGTGCTCGCCAACAAGAGCGAAGTCACCGCGTGCGCGGACGTCAAGCCGCGTCCGGTGGACGAGGGCGCGCGCGTGGTGGTGCGCTGGTCCATCCTTCCGAGTGGAGAAGTGTCCGAGGTCGTCACCGAGACGGCCTCGCTGCGCGGCACGCCGTTCGCGCGTTGCATCGAGGCCAAGGTTGGCGCCTGGGTCTTCCCCAAGCACCATGAGCAGGGGGGGCCGGTGCGGTTCCCATTCGTGTTCTGATCCCACATCAGGAGCGCCCATGCCTGCCTACGTCGTCGTCGAAATCTCGGTGCATGACGTGCAGACCTACGAGCGCTACAAGCAGCTCGCGCCTCCCTCCATCGCCCACTATGGCGGCCGTTATCTCGTCCGGGGTGGGGCGACGGAGGCGCTCGAGGGGACGTGGCAGCCGCCCCGCTTCGCCCTGCTGGAGTTCCCCACCATCGAGCAGGCCCGCGCCTGGTGGTCCTCTCCCGAGTACGCCGCCGCCAAGGCGCTGCGCCACGCGAGCGCCCACACGATGATGCTGTTGATGGACGGGCTGCCGCAGGATGACCGGCACGCGGTGGCCCTGGCGGGCGCCAGCGCCGAGTCCTCGGCTCCCTGAGCGGGTTTCGCCCGCGGTGCCCGCGCGAGCGAGGGGGCGCGCGAATCGGAGTAGCCTCAGCGTTACGCGCCGGACTCCCGTGCTCGCATCTCGCAGGCGGTGGTGCCCGGCCGGAACTGGAGCGCCATGTCTTTCGCCGAGCCCCTCTTGCGCCGCGGGCGTTTCGCATCCGTCCTGCTTCTGTGTCTGCTGTCGGCCTGTGACAACGGGGGAGAGCCGCCGACGGAAGAGGACGTCCTCGTGCAACTGGCCCGCATCCCCGGCCTCACGGTGCGCGAGGAGCCCGCGGGCCCGCAGCTGCCGAACCACCGCTTCTTCGTCATGGAGTTCGAGCAGCCGGTGGACCATGCCCATCCGGACGGCCAGCGCTTCCGCCAGCGTTTGACGCTGCTGCACATCTCGCGCTCCAGTCCCATGGTGCTCTACTCGGGGGGCTACTTCGTCTCCACGGAGCCGTCGCGACGCGAGCCCACGCAACTGCTCGACGCCAATCAGCTCTCCGTGGAGCATCGCTACTTCGGGCCGAGCCGCCCCACGCCGACGGACTGGAGTCAGCTCACCATCCGGCAGTCCGCGGACGACTTCCATCGCATCGTCGAGGCGTTCAAGCCGGTGTATCCCCTGCGGTGGATTTCGACGGGCGCGAGCAAGGGGGGCGAGACGATGGTGTTCTTCCGCCGCTTCCATCCCCAGGACGTGGACGCGACGGTGGCCTACGTGGCGCCCATCGCCCGCTTCGACGATGACCGCTTCATCACCTTCCAGGAGTCCGTGGGCGAGGCGGCGTGTCGGGAGCGGCTGAAGTCCTTCCAGCGCGCGGCCCTGGACCGGCGCACGGCCCTGCTGCCGCTGATGGACGCGAGGGCCCAGCAGCGCGGCCTCACCTTCCAGCACCTGGGCCGGGAGCGAGCCTTCGAGCACGCCATCATCGAGCACTACTTCTACTTCTGGCAGTACGACAGCCTCGCGCGCTGCAACACCGTGCCGAACGACTCAGCGAGCGACTCCGCGCTCATGGACGAGCTGGACGGGCGCGTGGGGCTCGACTTCTTCTCCGACGCGGACGTGGAGGCCTATGGCCCGTATTTCTACCAGGCCGCCGTGGAGCTGGGGCACCCGAGGCCCTTCGAGGTCCACCTGGCCAGCCAGCTCCAGCATCCGGGCACCGACGTGCCCGCGGTGTACGTCCCGCCCGGCCTGAGCCCCGTGTTCCGTCCGGAGGCGATGCCGGACATCCAGGACTGGGTGTCCACCCAGGGCGAGCGGCTGATGTTCATCTACGGCGGCCATGACCCGTGGAGCGCGGCGGCGTACGAGCTGGGTGGGGCTCGCGAGGCCGTGCTCTACACGGTGGCGGGAGGCAATCACGGCGCGCGCATCTCGCAGCTGCCGGAGGCTGAACGCAACGAGGCCCGGGAACTCTTGCACCAGTGGGCTGGCGTGAGTCCCCAGGCCTCGGGGCTGCAATCACTGTCGTGGCGGCTGGAGCCAGAGGGCGAGGAGTTCGGTCCCCGCCCTCCGCGCTCACGTCAGCGTTAGTTCACGCCGACGGCGGTCCAGCTCTCCTTGACCTTCGCCACCTCGGCCGAGTCCGCGCCGTACAGGTCCGTGGCCGCGGTGATGGTCGCGGCGCGGGCCTGGGCGAACGTGGTGTTCGGCGTCATGTAGTGGGCCAGGGCGCGGTAGTAGATCTTCAGGCCCTTGTCCATGCCGATGCCGTCCTTGACCTCGAGCTTGGACGTGCTGTTCGTGCCGCCGTTCGCCAGCAGGTAGAAGGCGTTGTTCGCGATACCGCTCGACCCGTGGACTTCCGTCTGCTTCGGGTAGTCCTTGTAGTTGTCGATGGAGTACCCGTCCTTCTTCGGGTCGTTCATGTAGCGCAGGCCGTCCTCGTTGGAGCCGTTCGTCGGCGTCCAGGCGGTCTCGCCCACCGTCCAGTTGAACTTCACCTCGGGGTTCTTCGTGGACGCGTACCACTCCACGCCCGCGCCCATGATGTCGCTGAACGCCTCGTTCAGACCACCGGACTCGTTGCGGTAGATGAGGCCGGCGGTGCGCTCCGTCAGGCCGTGGGTGATCTCGTGGCCGGCGATGTCCAGCGCGGTGAGCGGGCCGGACGTCTTGCCGTCTCCGTCGCCGTAGCTCATCTTCGTGCCGTCCCAGAACGCGTTGACGTAGTTGGTGCGCACGTGGACGAAGGAGTTGAGCGCCTCGCCCGCGCCGTCGATGGAGTCACGGCCCAGGATTTCCTTGTAGAAATCGTAGGTCATCTCCGCGCCGTAGTGCGCGTCCACGGCCGCCTTGGTGCGCGGGCCGTCGGAGGCCTCGCCCCAGACGTTGTTGTCGTCGGTGATCTGCGTCTTGCCCGACGCCGTCGTCTTGTTCATCGCGTCGTAGGTGTTCACGCCCTTGCCGCGCGTGCCGTCCTCGAGCGTGTACTTGCCGTCCGCGCCCTTCGTGGTCTCCAGCGCGACCTTGCCGCTGTACAGCGAGGTGTCGTCCACCGTCTTGTTGGTGGGCTCCTCGACGGGGGGCGTGGTCTCCGTCGGGGTGATGCTCACGCCCCAGCCGTTCAGCGTGCCCTTGTCCAGCCGGGCCTTGTCCTCGACGGTCAGCGTCCACTCGCCCTTGGCGCTCTCACCGGCGAACGCGCTCAGGTCGAACGAGCCCTTCACGTCGTCCGTGCTGCCGCCCTTGCGGTCGTGCACCACGGCGCTCGTGCCGGAGGGGCTGGTCAGCGTGACCTTCAGGTCGCCCTTGAACGTGTGGGCGATGTCCAGGTCCAGCTTCAGCTTGTCGATGGTCACGTCCTTGTCGAACGCGATCTTCGACGTGACGGTGCCCTGGTCGGCGATCTCCGTCTTCGTGGTGGACGTCGCGGTGATGGGCTCGGGAGCCGCCGCGCCCTTGGGGGCCGCGCGGTTCGAACCGTAGAACCCGCCAATCTCGTTGAAGGACTCGAAGACCTTCCCGGTGTTCGCATCCACCAGGTAGTTCATCTTCTGGGGGCGGTCCTGGCCCTCGATCGCCTGCATCTGGACGCGGTACGCGGAGTGATACTCGCCGGCCTTGTCCTGGTAGATGACCCGCTCGGCGTTCGGCTGCTTGTCCGGCTTCAGGCCGAACTCCTTGCGCGCGATGTCGATGGCGGACTGCGTGTTCAGCTTGGGCAGCTCACGGCCCAGGCCCGCCGGCACCGTGGACTGCTCGCCGGTGACGCCGGTGACCTTCCCGTCCTTGTCCAGGTGGGAGATGATCTGCTCACCGAAGACCTTCACGCCCTCGTGAACGCGGTCCAGGCGGACGTGCGTCATGCCGAGCGCGTCGCGCTCGACGTTGGCGGGAACGAACGTGGTGGGCTGGGGCAGCAGCGTCTGCGCGCCCTTCAACGGGTTGATGTGGTTCAGCGAGGCCTGCACGGCCTGCTGCGCCTCGGGGCTGGTCAGCGCGATCCGGCCAGGACCAGCGGGGGCCTGGGTCAGCGTCTTCTCCGCACGCGCCAGCTCCGTGGGACGCGCCGAGGGGCCGAAGCCGTCCTTGGTGGTCAGCGGGGTGGCGGCCTTCGCCGTGTTCTTCGGCTGGGCCTCGGTGGTTGCGGGACGGACGCTGACGGGCTTGGTGTCGACTCGACGGATGGTCATTCGAAGCTCATTGACAGCGGGGGATGCCAGGATTGTCGCGCTGACGTCACATGGAGTTTCGGATCTCAGTGCTGCGACGCGCCATCCCCGCTTTCTCCGCTTATTTTTGCCAGTGTTTCAGTGATTTCAGCCCTCTTGTGAGACTGGAGGTGTGTCTCGTTCTGCCAGGGGTGGAATCGGAGGGGGCTGTGGGTGGAGTCCGAGCCGACTCGTGGGCGGGGCTCCCGGGAATTAACGGTGAATTATCCCGGCATTTTTCCACCCTCAAAGGGGGAGAAATGAGGGTTTCCGGGGAGCTGGGGTGGATCAGCCCCGGTAGGACGGGGTTCCGGCGCGCTCGTGCTCGGGGACCTCGATGACCTGGGTGTCCGCCAGGTAGTCGTGGATGCAGCGCCGGTCCTCCCGGAAGATGCAGAGCGCGTCGGCAAGGCCAGACACGCACAGCAGCTGGTTCAGGATGCTGGGGAGCAGGTTTCGCAAGAGGAGGATTCGGACGAGTGAAACATGGCTCCCGTCCATCCTCACCACGCGGATGTGGCGCCAGCGCTTGCCCAGGCTCTGTCCGTTCTTCGCCGCGAGGTAGAGCTGCACGCCGCACAGCAGGAGGGAGCCGAGGACTCCGCCCAGCAGGAAGACGAGCGAGAAGAGCTCCCGGCCCGGCAGGTCTTCGGTGAGCGCCATCATGACGAGTCCCACGGTGAAGGGGACGAAGACGACGATGGAGTCCACCAGGTTGGCGAGGAAGCGGTCTGCCCGGGAGGCCAGCGGTGGCAGGGCCCTCACCGCGCAGAAGCCGCAGTAGCGCCGCCCGTCGCGCGCCCACCGCAGGCAGTCGTGGCACGCGAAGGTGCCACAGCGCTGGCAAGCGGCGGTGGCGGTCATCTCCGGGTGGAAGGCACAGCGGGCGTCGAGCGATGGGCTCGTCGCGGGGTCCAATGAAGACATGGCGGCTCCAGGCGGGGCTCAGGGCACGCCGAAGAACGAGACCTCGAGCACTCGCACGAAGAGGTTGCAGGCCGCGTGAAACAGCGCGGCGCCCACGACGGTGCCGGTGCGCTCGCGCATCCATCCGAACAGCAGGGCGGGGAAGAAGACGGACAGGCGCCACGCCTGGAAGATGGCCAGGTGCCCCAGGGCGAACAGCACCGCGGTCACCCAGAAGGCGGGGCCCAGCCGCACGCCCAGGAACTTGCGCCCCTGCGGCCACGCGTCGCGCAGGCGCGTCTGCAGATAGCCCCGGTAGAAGAACTCCTCGGGCAGCGCCACGACGAAGAGTTGATCCACCACCCACTCCCCGAAGCGCGGAGGCAGCCGGAGGCGGAAGTGGGCCTCTCCGCCCAGCGGCGTGAGGTGGCGCGCGAGTGTCTCGGGCAGGTGCGGCAACAGCTCCGCGAAGCCGGCGAACGCCAGGAAGAAGAGCGGGCCCACCACCGCGGAGAACAACAGGAACAGGCGCACGTCCTCGCGCCACGCGCGCAGGGACAGGCCGTAGTCGCGGTAGTCCTCGTCCCGCCAGCGCATGGGGATGAGGGGCAGGTAGAGGAAGCCCACCGTCGCCACCAGTTTGGGGATGCTGGTGCCGCCGAAGATGAGGAACGCGGCGATGATGCCCGCGAAGCCCAGGGCCCACAGGCCCACGGCTTCCTGCACGGCGTTGGGACGCCAGGGGGTCGCCACCGTTTGACTCATGGCTCGTTCGCGGAGGTGAGGGTGAGCTTCACCTCGCCCAGGGGGAGCACCCTGCAGCCGCTCCGGGTGCGTTGCACCACCACCGCCACCAGTCGCCCGTCCGCGTCGAACAGGGGACTGCCGGGGGGCAGGGCCAGGGGGACATCATAGAAGGGCGCCGGTGCGCGCGCGGCCTGGGCCGCTTCGGGCTTCGCGGGGCGATTCCGGGCGCCAGGGATGACGCCCACCACCCAGCGCCCCGCCAGGCTGTCGCCCTCCTTGAGGAGGCGCACGGGCACGGCGGGGTAGGCGCCATCTGGCGCGGCGACGACGGCGACCTTCAGCGCCACGTTGGCGAGCAACACCCGCGCGGGCAGGGCCTGCCCCCCGTGCTCCACCGTGGCGACGTTCATGCCCACGTACTCCAGGCCCACGGGGTCCATGGAAGTGAGCACCTGCCCCGCGGTGCCCACGAAGATGCCCGGGCCGGCGCGTCGGGGACCGCTCACCTTCACCACCGAGCGGCTGTGCTGCTCCAGCACCCGCTGGAGGTCGGCGCGCGAGGGCCGCCCCGGGTCCGCCGAGGCGGCGGGCAGGGTGACGAGACACAGTGCGAGGGCGAGCGGAGACAGGCGGGACATCGGCGCGCGCCGCAGCCTATCACCGCCCGGCGCGCAGCGCGGTGAGGAAGCGTTCCGCCGGCAGCGTGTTCAATACGTCCTGCTTTCGGGCCCAGCCGCGCCGCGCGGTGGCCACGGCATAGGCCAGGTTGCCGAGGTCCTCCTTGCGGTGGGCGTCGCAACTGACCACCAGCTTCACGCCGAGCTGGGTGGCCTTCCGGACATACTCAGCCTTGATGTCCAGCCGTGCGGGCTTGCCGTTGATCTCCACCGACACCCCGCGCTTCGCGGCGCGCTCCAGGATGTCCTCCATCCGGAGCGGGTAGGGCTCGCGGCTCTGGATGAGACGGCCGGTGGGGTGTCCGAGGATGTGCAGGTGCGGGTTGTCCATCGCGGTGAGCACCCTGCGCGTCATCTGTTCTTCATCCATGCCGTGGCGCACGTGGATGGAGGCGATGACGACCTCGAGCTGCTCCAGCACCTTGTCGTCATAGTCGAGCGCGCCGGACTCCAGGATGTCCACCTCGATGCCCTTGAGCAGTCGCATGCCGGGCACCGCTTCGTTGACGCGGTCGATCTCCTCCCACTGGCGCTTGAGCGCCTCCACCTTGAGGCCGCCCGCGTAGATGGCCGCCTCGCTGTGCTCGGTGATGGTGAGGTACTTCAGGCCCAGCGCCTTCGCGGCGAGCGCCATCTCCTCCAGCGAGTTGCGTCCGTCCGACCAGGTGCTGTGCGCGTGGACCGCGCCCTGGACGTCGTCCATCGTGACCAGGTCGGTGGGGAGCTTCCCCGCGCGCGCGGCCTCCACCTCGCCATTGTCCTCGCGCAGCTCCGGGGGGACGAACTGCATGTCGAGCAGCGCGTAGAGCGCCGCTTCGTCGTTCACCTGAAGCTTGGTGCCGTCGTCGCGGTGAACGCCCCACTCGGAGATCTTCATGCCCCGCTCGTGGCCCAGGTTGCGCAAGCGGATGTGGTGGGCCTTGGAGCCGGTGAAGTGATGCAGGGCGGTGGCGAAGTCCTCGTCCGGCAGGACGCGCAGGTCCACCTGGAGGTCTCCCGCCTCCATGCGCACGGAGCACTTGCTGTCGCCCTTGCCGAGCACGGTGGCGACACCGGGCGAGGTGGCCAGGGCGTCCAGCACGGGCCCGGCGACCGCGGCCGAGGCGATGATGTCCACGTCCGACACCGTCTCCGCGCGGCGGCGCACGCTGCCACCCAGGCTCGCGCGCACCACGCCGGGCGAGGCGCGCACGCGCTCCAGCAGGGCCTCGGCGATGGGGAGCACGTCTCCCAGGAGCTTGCGCTCGCCGCGAGCGCGCCGGAACAGGGCGATGCCCTCCAGAATCTTCGCCTCGCTCTTCGCTCCGAAGCCCTTGAGCTCGCGCACGCGGCCCTCGCGGCAGGCCGCTTCGAGCTCCTCGACGGAGCCGATGCCCAGCTCCTTCCAGAGCGCGGCGACCTTGCGCGGGCCGATGTCCGGCAGCTTCATCAGCTCCAGCAGGCCTGGGGGGAACTTCGCCCGCAGGTCCTCGAAGTAGGTCATCCGTCCGGTGGTCACCAGCTCGGAGATCTTCTCGGCGAGCGCGGGGCCGATGCCCGGGAGGCTCTCCAGGCGTCCTTCCGAGACGATGGCGCCCAGGTCCTGGGTAAGGCCGAGGATGCGGTCGGCCCCCATGTCGTAGGCGCGAGAGCGGAAGCCATTCTCGCCCTGGAGCTGGAGCAGCAGGGAGATGTCCCGGAGGACCTGGGCAACGGTGGCTTTGTCGACGATGGGAGCGGTCACGGCTGGAGTCACGCGGAGGAAGGTAATGCCCGGGGAACGGGGATGCAGGCCGCTCCTCGTTATGGGAAAAGGACGGCGATGACGAAGATCAAGCTCGGACCGGCGGACTTCGCCGAGAAGGAAATGCGCGGCTACGAAGTGGGCAAGCGCAACGTCTGCATCGCGAAGATTCACGGCCGATACAAGGGCCTTGATGATTGGTGCAACCACGCGGGCTGCCTGCTGTCCGGAGGTCGCCTCGAGGACAACCTCGTTGTCTGCCCGTGTCATGAGGTCGGCTTCGACATGGATACGGGCCGGAACGAGACCTCCCCGGGGGTCTGTGACGACCAGCCGACAGTGACGGTCGAGGTCCAGGACGGCGCCCTCGTCGTCGACCTCCCCGACAATTCCTGAAGCACCAGACGCAACGGAGTCCTCTTCATGGCACACGACGGACACGACCATGACCCCCGTCATGGCGACGGACACGGGCATGACCACGGCCACGCGCGCGGGAATGACCCTGTGCGCACTCATGCACACAAGCATGAGCATGGGCACAGCCACCCCCATGAGCACGGCGACGGGCAGTCCCACGTGCACGAGCACACCCACGCGCATGAGCACCCGCACGAGCACGGGGGCCATGAGGGCGATGCCCACGACCATGCCCATGCGCACGAGCACGGAGGCCATGACCATGGACATGACCACGGCCACAAGGGCGATGCCCACGACCATGCCCATGCGCACGGGGGCCACGAGCACGGGCATGACCACGGCCACGGGCACGAGGGCCATGCCCACAAGCACGAGGGCCACGGGCATGACCACTCCCATGCGCACGAACACGGGGGCCACGAGCACGGCCACTCGCACGAGCAAGGGGGCCATGACCACGGCCACTCGCACAAGCAAGGGGGCCATGACCACGGCCACTCGCACGAGCAAGGGGGCCATGACCACGGCCACTCGCACGAGCATGGGGGCCATGGCCACGGACATGCGCACGAGCACGGGGGCCACGACCACGGCCACTCGCACGGGCACGCGGGTCATGACCACGGCCACGAGGGGCATGGCCACTCACATTCACACGACCACGGCCACACCCATGATGCTGCGGAAGGGAACGTGCCGCGGGAGCACAAGTCGCGTGCGCCGGTCCACGTCAGCGCCTTCATCGTGACGTGCTCGGACAGCCGTGACGCCGCGCGTGACGCGAGCGGCAAGGTCCTTCGTGAAGGGCTGGAGGCCGCGGGCCACGGCATCGCGGGTTACGTCGTCGTGAAGGACGAGCCGGAGGCCATCCGGGCCGCGGTGGCGGAGGCCCAGTCCTCGGGCGCTCGGGCCATCCTCTTCACGGGGGGGACCGGGATTGGCCGGCGCGACACCACCGTGGAGACGCTGCGGGCTTTGTTTGAGAAGGAGCTGCCCGGCTTCGGCGAGCTGTTCCGCATGCTGTCGTACCGACAGATTGGCAGCCCCGCGATGATGTCCCGGGCGACCGCAGGCACGTATCAAGGAATGATAATTTTCGCACTTCCGGGCTCGCCCCAGGCCGCGCGACTGGCCCTGGACGCGCTCATCCTCCCCGAACTGGGCCACGCGGTGCGGGAACTCACTCGATAATCAACATCCGGGAATTCTGGCGTTTGGCCGTTGATACGGTTTTTCTGTATTGGGGCTGGTTTGAGGATTGACCCGCAGGCAACGTTTACGCAGAGTAGTCAACATTCGCTGCTCTGTCGCGAATAGGTTTGCAGGTCGTCCCCCACAAAGCAGACCTCCCGAAAGAGGAGGAGCCCCATGCACATGAAGCGATTGGCTTCGTTGGTGTTGATGCTCGGTTGTGTCTCGGCGTTCGCGAAGGCGTCGGAGCGAGAGGTGTGGATCACTCTCGGCTCGGACGCGCTTTCGGAGGTGAACGCCGCGTTCATCGTCGCGGGGGCGAAGGTTCCCTCACTTGCAGGGCAGAAGGGCGACGTCGTCGCGCTGAAGCTGCCCGAGTCGGAAATCAACCGGGTCTCCCGGGTGATGCACGACAAGCTCAACCGCTGTGGTGGTTTCGTCTACCACGACACGGAGGCGGAGGCCCTCGCGGCCATCGCGGGTGTCGGCCAGACGCAGCTCAGCCCTCTGGCGGTGACGTACACGCTGGACAACGGCCCGGTCGTCAACACGCTGCTCGGGAGCATGACCGAGGCGAACATCCTGGCGAACATCACCCACCTCTCCAGCTACGCCACGCGCTATTACACGTCCGCGACGGGCGTGCAGGCGGCGAACTGGCTCAAGGGCCTGTGGGAAGGTTACGCGGGAGCGCGTGCGCAGACGGGTGGTGACGTCACCGTCCAACTGTTCACCCACGCGGCGTGGGCGCAGCCGTCCGTCATCCTCACCATCACCGGCACGGAGACGCCCTCGGAGATCGTCGTCGTGGGCGGTCACCTGGACTCCACCAGCTCCTCCGGCAATGCCCCTGGCGCGGATGATGACGCGTCCGGCATCGCCACCCTCACCGAGGTCATCCGCGTGGCCATGGCCAACGGCTACCACCCGGCCAAGACGGTGAAGTTCATGGCCTACGCCGCCGAGGAAGTGGGCCTGCGTGGCTCCAAGGAAATCGCCGACCAGCACAAGAACCAGGGAGCCAACGTCATTGGCGCGCTGCAGCTCGACATGACGAACTTCAAGGGCTCCACCATCGACGTCGCGCTGATGACGGACTTCACGAACGCGGCGCAGAACACCTTCATCACCAGCCTCATCTCCGCCTATGTCCCGGGCGTGCAGGCGGCGAACTCCACGTGCGGTTACGCGTGCTCGGACCACGCCTCGTGGACGAACGCGGGCTTCGCCGCGTCGATTCCGTTCGAGGCGCTGATGGGCCAGCACAACAGCCTCATCCACACCTCCGGCGACACGCTGGCGAAGAGCAACAACACCGCGACGCACGCGCTCAAGTTCGCGAAGGTCGCGGGCGCGTACGTGGCGGAGCTCGCCAAGGGCACCGCGAACCTCGCCGACAGCGAGCCGCCCACCGTGAGCCTCACGGCCCCCTCCGATGGCGCCACCGTGTCCGGCAGCGTCACGCTCTCCGCCACCGCCGCGGACAACACCGGCATCGGCCGCGTGGAGTTCCTGGTGGACGGCAACGTCGTGGGCACCGCCACCGCGTCTCCGTACTCGGCCTCGTGGAACTCCGCCGCCGTCGCGAACGGCAGCCACACCGTGGTGGCGAAGGCCTACGACCTCATCGGCAACACCGCCAACAGCACCTCCATCTCCGTCACCAGCAGCAACGCCTCCAGCAACGCCATCTACGACACGGTGCTGCGCGTGCCGCGCTGCTCCAACGTGGGCAACGTGTGTGACTCCACCACGCTGCTCAATGGCCGCGCCGGCCTGGGGCCCGAGCTTCACGCCCCCAACACCATCAACAACTCCTGCGCGGACGGCCTCTCCGGCGCGTACCACGCCGACGAGTCGAACGACCGTATCCGGGTGTCCACCGTCAGCGGCGCGCCCTTCGCGGCGGGCCAGACGGTGCGCGTGGAGGCCACCGTGTGGGTCTTCGCCGTCCGGCCGGACAAGCTGGACCTGTACTACACGGCGAACGCCAACAGCCCGGTGTGGACGAAGATCGCCACCGTCGCCCCGGTGGCGACCGGCCAGCAGACGCTGACCGCCACGTACACGCTGCCCGCCGGCACGCTGCAGGCCGTGCGCGCCCGCTTCCGCTACAACGGCAGCGCGGCGCCCTGCGGGACCACCTCGTACGACGACCACGACGACATCGTGTTCGCCGTGAGCCCGTAGCCACATAGGATGCCCCCCGCGCCCCCTTCCCGGTTCGGAAGGGGGCGTGGACTCCCGGGACGCCAGGTCTCGGGAAGCGTGGGCGGCGGGCCGCCGTTCCAGGAGCATTTGGGAGCCCCGACGTGACACGCCGCTCGAAGTCGAATCCCGGCCTGAGCCCCCGGGCGGCCGAGCACCTGCGCCCCCGGCTCGACGCCTTCCTGGCCTCCACGGATGCCCGGGCCCGCATCGGGTTCGACCCGGTGGAGTTCCCCCACCGCTACAAGGACGCTCGCGACATCGAGGTGAGCGCGTTGCTCGCCTGCGCGCTGGCCTATGGCCGCGCGGACCTGTTCCGTCCCAAGGTGGACTCGCTGCTCCAGCGCATGGGGCCATCCCCCGCGGCGTTCGTGCGCGCGCTCGACATTCCGGGAGCGAAGGCGCTGCTGGATGGCTTCGTCTATCGCTTCAACGTGGGCACCGACGTCGCGGTGTTGCTGTTGGGCATGGGACGCGCGCTGCGGGAGCATGGAGATTTGGAGTCCCTCTTCGTCCAGGGGCTCGTCGCCGAGGGGAGTCTGCATGGCGCGCTGGGCGCCTTCACCACCGCGCTGCGGCGCGTGCCGCTCGAACCCTTGCGCGCGGCGATGGGACCCGAGCGAGGGCTCCACCACCTGCTGCCTTCCCCGCTGGGGCCGGGCGCCGCCAAGCGGCTGAACCTGTTCCTGCGGTGGATGGTCCGAGGCCCGGACGCGGTCGACTTCGGCATCTGGAAGCGGGTGACACCCTCGGTCCTGATGATTCCGTTGGACACGCACATCGGCCGTATCGCCGGGCACCTGGGCCTGACGCGTCGCAAGGATTTGACCTGGCGCACGGCGGAGGAGGTGACGGCGTCGCTGCGGGCCCTGGATGCGGAAGACCCCGTCCGGTACGATTTCGCGCTCTGCCACTATGGGATGAGCGGGGCGTGCCCGGCGCAGCCGGTGCCGGAGAACTGCGAGCGCTGTCCGCTCCTGGGCGCCTGCCTTGTGGGGCCGCGCGTGGTGGCGGCGGCGACCCGTCGGGTCCCTGGTGCCTCGCGACCGCGGGGTTCCTCGGTGTCGCGCAGGGAACGTCGTTGACCGTGGGGCGCTGGAGCGCTGCAATCCGGTCGGGTGTCTCCGTGTCTTCTTGATGGGGACATCGAGGCCTCCCCGGGCCGAGGAGCGTGAAGCGGTGTTCGCAACACTGGTGGCGGTGCCTCCGGCGGTGGCGGAAGCAGTGGAGCGCGGCGTTCGCGCATCGGGAGCGGGACAGCACTGCCACGTGTTGTGCGTGACGGGCACCGATGTGATTGCCTCTCCGGTGGAAGAGGGGCTCCTGGTGACGTGGGATTCAGGGGGCCCGCTGGAGGACGTGCTCGCGGACGTGAGTCGACTCCACGCGCTCCGGGTTTCGGCTCGCACGCACCTGGTGGTGCTCACGACGCGCGCGGACGCGGAGACGCAGGCGATGGCGGAGGCCGGAGCCGACGAGTGCGTGGCCTCCCCGGCGACGGGCTGGGGCGCGCGACTGGCGGCCTTGCGTCGGCGCATGGAGACGGAGACGGGCGAGCGGGATTTGCAGGCCCTTCGCCGCACCTGTGAGTTCCTCCGCAGCGCGCTGGATGCGGTCCCTGAGCCGCTCTTCGTGAAGGACCGGCAGCACCGCTGGGTGGCGCTCAACAGCGCCTTCTGCCGCTTCATGGGGCACCCCGCGGAGGCCTTGCTGGGCCGCTCCGACCACGAGTTCGTGCCCGCGCACGAGGCGGACAGCTTCTGGCGCAATGACGAGCAGGTGTTCCGCTCGGGTGTCCCCGACGAGACGGAGGAGACCCTGACCGACCGGACGGGACTGGCCCGGGTGCTGGTGACGAAGAAGGCCACGTTCAGCGGCGCTGGAGAGACGTTCCTCGTGGCCATCATCCGCGACATCACCGACCGAAAGCGCCTGGAGTCGCAGCTCCTGCTCGCCGAGCGGATGGCGTCGGTGGGCACGCTGGCGGCCGGAGTCGCGCACGAAATCAACAACCCGCTGGCCTATGTCACCTCCAACCTCGCGTTCGTGAGGGACCTGCTGGCGCAGCAGGAGCTGTCCTCGGAGCAAATGCCCGAGCTGCGAGAGGTCGTGTCGGACGCCCTCGACGGAGCCGGACGGGTCTGCGCCATCGTCCGGGACCTGCGCACCTTCGCTCGCGGGGACGAGGATCATCACGGTCCGGTGGACGTGCTGCGCGCGGTGGAGGGCGCGCTGCGGTTGGTGCGCAACGAGCTGACGCACCGGGCGCGCGTGGTGTGCACGCTGGAGCGCGTGCCGCCCATTCACGGCAACGAGGTGCGGCTGGGGCAGGTGGTGCTGAACCTGTTGGTGAACGCCCTCCAGGCGCTTCCTCCGCGTCCCGTCGAGGAGAACCGGGTCCGTGTCAGCCTGCGCACCGGACGCGTGGGGCAGGTGGAGCTGGAGGTCACCGACAACGGGATGGGCATGGCGCCGGAAGTCCAGCGGCGCATCTTCGACCCCTTCTTCACCACGCGCTCGGTGGGGGAGGGGACGGGGCTGGGCCTGTCC
>NZ_JABUMQ010000212.1:0-19429 GCF_013336645.1 Myxococcus sp. CA039A
GGCGGGAGGGGGCGGAGGCGCGGCGTCACGCAGGGCCGCGGCGACGGCTTCGGGCAGGCGGCCCGGGCCGGTGATGGCCTCCACGCGCTTCGCCGCCTCCTCGGGCGACAGGGCGGGGGTGAGCTTGTCGCGCAGCGCGTGCAGGTCACGAAGCGCGGGGATGCGGGTGAGCACGTCGGCGACGCCGAAGTCGCGCAGCCGTTCGAACGACAGCTCCAGGGCGCAGGTGTCCTCGGCGCCGAGCCGGTCCGGGACGATGAAGCGCACGTGGCTGGCGGCCTTGGCGAGCTCGCTGGCGAAGGTGTCCGAGGTCACGTGGAAGCGACGACCCGAGGGCGTGGAGGAGAAGGCCCCGGCCACCAGCCACCGCACGCGCGCACCCTCTGCACTGCTTCCGCTCTGACTCATGCACCGCCCCATCCGTGAGTAAGGCGCCGCACGTTAGCGCGAGGCAGGTGTTCTTCGCGAAGGCCCGGCGGGGCACGGGCTTATGCGAGGTCTTCGGACCCGGGGGCTGGTTGCGGGGCTTCCCTGTCATGGGGCCCGCGTCACGAGGCCGTGCCGCATCGGTCCTCGGGGCATGTGGGCTTCGCCACGACCTCCCGGGTGGGGCGCTCCCGTCGGCGACGGGCCCCACCGAGTGGGCGCGCCCGTACCGCTTGCGTCGCCTCCACCCAGGCCTCAGCCTTCACCTCCCATGTCCATCCGCAAGGACTACATTGAGCGCCTCGTCGAGCAGTTCGCCGCCGCCCTGGCCCGGCTCCTCAAGGCCCGTCAGGAGAAGCGTTTCGCGGACGCGGCCCAACTCATGCGCTCCACCGCGCTCGACACGCTGGGCATGGAGTACGACGCGCTGCTGATGGTGGACGCCGCCTCCACCTCGCGGATGCTCGGAGACCCCTTGCGAGTGAAGGTGCTGGCCCGGCTCGTGGCCGAGGACGGCGAACTGCACCAGGACCAGGGCGACACGCGGACCGCGACCGCGCGCTTCCATTACGCGCTCGCGCTGTATGCCGAATCACGCGCCCTGGGACGTCCCCACGATGACGACGACACCGCCGTCCTCACCCGGTTGCGCGCCTGGCTCGGGCCCGCGGCTCGCGCTTGAAAGACAGCCCTCCCACCTGAGTCCACTCTCACCCTTGTTCAATTCATGACGCGTCGCGGCCTTCATGACGCCATGCATTGAAGTCCGGTGAAGCCTCGCGAGAGGCGGTCCTGTTTCCGACAGGAGAAGTGCTGGGGTGCCGGACACTCGGCCGCCGCGCTGACAGGCTTTCTGGGGGGTGGGTTGCCGATCTGTCTGCATTCCCGGATACGATGAGGTGCACGTCCTCACCTGAATTTTTTGGGGGTGCGCTTGTCGTTCGTAGAGCTTCCCGAGAGCGTCGTTCCGTGTCGAAACCTGGTGGGAGGCGAGTGGCAGCTGCCTCAAGGCTCGCCGCTGCTGGACGTACGCAGTCCGTACACCGGCACCGTCATTGGCCGAGTTCCACTCACCTCCGCCGCGGGTGTATCCCAGGTGGTGGAGGCCGCGCGGTCCGCCGCCGATTCGTGGGCCGCCACGCCGCTGCGCGAGCGCACCCAACTGCTCTTCCGCTTCCGGCACCTGCTGGAACAGAACCTCGCGCGGCTGGCGAACCTGGCCGCGAGCGAGGCGGGCAAGACGGTGGCGGAGGCGCGCGCCGGGCTGCTCAAGGGCATCGAGGTGTGCGAGTTCGCGCTGTCGCTGCAGAACCTGGACAGCGGCGCGCACATGGAGGTCAGCCGGGGCGTCACGTGTGAGCTGCGCCGCGAGCCGTTGGGCGTCGTCGCGGGAATCACGCCCTTCAACTTCCCGGCGATGGTGCCCATGTGGATGTTCCCCATCGCGGTGACGCTGGGCAACGTCTTCATCCACAAGCCGTCGGAGAAGGTCCCCCTCACCGCGTGCGCGCTCGGCGAATTGATGCGCGAGGCGGGTTATCCCGCCGGTGTCTTCTCCATCGTGCACGGTGGCAAGGAGGCGGTGGACGCGCTGGTGGCGCACCCGGACGTGAAGGCGCTGGCCTTCGTCGGCTCGTCCGCGGTGGCGCGGCACCTCTATGCGGAGGGCAGCAAGCGCGGCAAGCGCGTGCTCGCGCTGGGTGGCGCGAAGAACCACCTCATCGTCGCGCCGGACGCGGACCCGGAGCTCACCGCGCAGGCCGTGGTGGACTCGTTCACCGGCTGCGCGGGGCAGCGCTGCATGGCCGGCAGCGTGGTGCTCGCGGTGGGCAACGTGGAGTCGCTGCTGGCGGATATCGTCCGCCGCGCGGGCAGCATCGAGATGGGCCCGGGCATGGGCGCCATCATCGACAAGGGCGCGGTGGAGCGGCTGGAGACGGCCATCGACCAGGCCTCGTCGGAGGGCGCGAAGCTGGTGCTCGACGGGCGCGGTCGTCGTCCCAAGGGCGACGCGTGGGCCCAGGGCAACTGGCTGGGGCCGTCCATCCTGGACCACGTGGGGCCGGAGATGGAGGCCGCGCGGCGCGAGCTGTTCGGCCCCGTGCTGTCCATCATCCGCGTGCCCACGCTGTCCGCGGCGCTCGCGGTGGAGAACGCGTCGTCCTACGGCAACGCGGCGTCCATCTTCACCACCAGCGGCGTGGTGGCGCAGACGGTGGTGGAGGGCGTGCGCGCGGGCATGGTGGGCGTCAACGTGGGCGTCCCCGTCCCGCGTGAGCCGTTCTCCTTCGGCGGCACCGGCGAGTCGCGCTTCGGCCACGGGGATATCACCGGGCCGTCCGGCCTCGACTTCTGGACGCAGCTCAAGAAGGTCACCCGCAAGTGGTCGGCGCGCACCGACGGCTCCTGGATGAGCTGAGCCCGCGCGCCCCTCTCGTCCGCTTCGCTCGAGCTCCAAAACGCGCCCGCAAGGAGGGCGCTCCCATGGCAGACAAGAAGCCCGTCAATCACATCCGCCTCACCTCGCATCCAGATGGGGACGCCGTCTCCATCCGTTGGGGTGACCCGGACCCGACGCGCCGCGGCCCCGTGGTGGCCACGCTCACCGAGCCCGCGCATCGCAACGTCATCGGCACGCACGCCGGCTCCTACGCCGTCTATCGCGCGCTCGCCGTGGCCGCCGGCATGTTGCCGCAAGACCACCGCGCGGACCTGAAGGACACCTCGCCGGCCGCGCGGATTGGCCCGCACCCGTCCTGGAGCAACCCGGACCGGATTGTGTCGTTGGACCCGTGGGGCGCCGTCGCGCCGCAGGCGTTCAGCGCGCAGTCCGAGCAGGGCATCGACTTCCGTCCCACCATCGCCGTCACGCGCGCGCACATCAACCTGCCGGAGCTGCGCGACGCGGTGGTGGCTGGCCGCCTCAAGCCGGACGGGGACCTGCTCACCGCCAACGGCGACATCAAGGTGGTGAAGGCCGCGGTGGACCCGGTGTGGCACCTGCCGGGCATCGCCAAGCGCTTCGGCATGACGGAGAACGCGCTGCGCCGGGGCCTCTTCGAGCAGACCGGTGGCATGTTCCCGGAGCTGATTACGCGCCCGGACCTGCACGTCTTCCTGCCGCCCATCGGCGGGCTCACGCTGTACGCCTTCGGGGACATCAACTCGGTGTCCAACAAGGACATCCCCCTGGCCGTGCGCGTGCACGACGAGTGCAACGGCTCCGACGTGTTCGGCAGCGACATCTGCACCTGTCGTCCGTACCTGGCCCACGGCATCGAGGAGTGCGTGCGCACGGCGCAGGCGGGCGGCGCGGGCGTCATCGTCTACCTGCGCAAGGAGGGCCGCGCGCTGGGCGAGGTGACGAAGTTCCTCGTCTACAACGCGCGCAAGCGGCAGGAGGGCGGCGACTCCGCGGCCACCTACTTCCAGCGCACCGAGTGCGTGGCGGGCGTGCAGGACATGCGCTTCCAGGAGCTGATGCCGGACGTGCTGCACTGGCTGGGCATCACCCGCATCCACCGCTTCGTGTCGATGAGCGACATGAAGCACGACGCGATTGTCCGCTCGGGCATTGAAATCCTGGAGCGCGTGCCCATCCCCGAGGAGCTGGTCCCCGCCGACGCGAAGGTGGAGATGGAGGCGAAGAAGGCGGCGGGCTACTTCACGAAGGGGCCCGTGGCGGACGCCGCGGCGCTGACCCAGGTGAAGGGACGGGGCCTCGATGTCTGAGCGGCCGTTGGCGAGGGCGGACGTGTCCCCGGCGGTGGCGTGGTTGCGCACGCCGGCCGCCATCCGCGAGCGCTGCCATCAACTGCTGGACCTGGGACTGGCCGGCAAGCTGTCCCACTTCCGGGTGGAGCCCTCGCGGCTGCCGACGGTGGTGGACACGGTGCTGGAGGTGACGCGCGAGGCGTACCCCACGCTGGACATCCCGCTGCACAGCCGCTGGCGCCACTTCGACGCGGGCGGCGTCCAGCGCGTGGCGGAGCTGGAGGCGCGGCTGAAGGACGTCACGCCCCAGGAGCGCGCGCGGGCGAAGCTGGACCTCGCCGTGGTGAGCGTGCTGCTGGACGCGGGCAGCGGCCCCAAGTGGAGCTACCGCGAGCAGGGCGGCACGACGTGGGCGCGCTCGGAGGGGCTGGCCGTGGCCAGCTTCCGCATGTTCATGGACGGCGTGTTCTCCTCGGACCCGGACCGGCCGCTGCGCGCGGACGCGGAGGCGCTGGGCCGGCTGTCGCGCGAGTCGCTGGCGCGCGGGCTCCAGGTCTCCGACACGAATCCCCTGGACGGGCTGGAGGGACGGCTGCACCTGATGCACGGCCTGTCGCGCGTGCTGCCCCGACCCGGCGCGATACACGACATCGTCGCCGCGCAGGGCAGGAGCGTGCGCGGCTCGGAGCTGTTGGGCGTGGTGCTGGAGTCGCTGGGCCCCATCTGGCCGGGCCGCGTCATGGTGGACGCGGTGAACCTGGGCGACGTGTGGCCGCACTCGGCGCTGGGCCCGGTGGAGAGCGTGGACGCGCTGGTGCCCTTCCACAAGCTGTCGCAGTGGCTGACGTACTCGCTGGTGGAGCCGCTGGCGGAGGCGGGACTCCGGGTGGTGGAGCTGGACGGCCTCACCGGCCTGCCCGAGTACCGCAATGGCGGCCTCTTCGTGGACCTGGGCGTGCTGGTGCCCAGGGACGCGCGGCTCACCCAGGAGGCGCTGCACCCGAGCGAGGAGCCCATCGTCGAGTGGCGCGCGCTGACGGTGGCGCTGCTGGACCGCGTGGCGGCGCTGGTGCGTGGCCGGCTGGGGATGAGCGCGGAGGAGCTGCCGCTGGCGAAGGTGCTGCAAGGCGGGACGTGGACGGCGGGGCGCAAGGTCGCCGCCGAGCGACGCCCCGGAGGCGTGCCGCCGATTCGCGTGGAGAGCGACGGAACGGTGTTCTGACAACCGCTGACCAAGAGGGAGGACGCAATGGAGTTCCCCAACTGCACCGTGGTGGACCATCCGCTGGTGAAGCACAAGCTGACGTTGATGCGCCGCGCGGAGACGAGCACCGCCTCCTTCCGGGCCCTGCTCCAGGAAATCTCCCTGCTGCTGGCCTACGAGGCGCTGCGGGACTTGAAGGTCCGTGACGAGGAAATCCAGACGCCCATGGCGCCCATGACGGCGCCGGTGCTGGAGGGCAAGAAGCTGGTGCTGGTGGCCATCATGCGCGCGGGCCAGGGCATCCTGGACGGGATGCTCCAGCTGGTGCCCTCCGCGCGCGTGGGCCACATCGGCCTGTATCGGGACCCGGAGACGCTGACGCCCGTGGAGTACTACTACCGGGTGCCGGGGCAGCTCGCGGACCGCGACGTGGTGGTGTGTGACCCGATGCTCGCCACGGGCAACTCCGCGGTGGCGGCGCTCCAGCGGGTGAAGAAGAGCAAGCCCGGCTCGCTGCGCTTCGTCTGTCTATTGGCGTGTCCGGAGGGTCTGGCCAACCTGAGGGAGCACCACCCGGACGTGCATGTCTATACCGGCGCGGTGGACGAGCGCCTCAACGAGCACGGCTACATCCTGCCTGGACTGGGTGACGCGGGGGACCGCCTCTTCGGCACCAAGTAGCCGCCCCGGGTAGTTGCCTCCGGCAACGATGACTTGGCGTTGATTCCCGTCGAGCGGCAGGATGCGCGCCTCAGGGGGGGCCAGGACTTCGAGACGGAGGTAGACAGGATGCGAGCGAGGACTTTCAGGCCCCGCGTTGGGGCCGCGTGGTTCGGATGGATGCTGCTGGCGGGAGTGGGTGGCTCGCTGGTGGCCCACGCCAGGAGCGAGCAGTGTGAGTGCATCACCGAGCGCCAGAGCGTGGTGTCGGAGATGCCGTGCCTCGTCATCTCCTCGCGTGCGACCTGTGGCGCGAGCACCGTCCGCAATGCCTGTGACGAGCCCGTGACGCTGAAGGGCTGGCCGCTCGTCCAGTGCGAAGGCGGGCGGTGTGACGAGGAGCTGCTGCCGGAGGAGGAGGCCTCCTTCTACTTCTCCGACGGGCGCGGGTTGTCCCTGCCCATGAAGGTGCAGCCGGAGGAGCGCTTCGAGGAGGAGACCTTCATCGTCTCCGTCGATGGAGAGGAGCGCGACCTGGTCCTCTCCGCCACCGTGTCGTGTGTGACGAAGGACGCCTCCGCGAAGGGCTGTTCCTCGTCTCCGGGAGGGATTGCGCTCGCGGGCGTGCTGGCGCTCCTGGGAGGCTGGCGCCGCTCCAGACACCGCTGACTGTTGGCGGGCCAACACTGGCTTGGACATGCGGGCTTGAACAGACGAGAGTAGGAAATCCAGGAATAGTCTGCCGCCCCACTTCGCCGGGGGAGTGAGGGCTCATGCCGAGCTCTCTCCCGCCTCGGGGATGGGGGGCTTCAATGATGCGCATGGGAAGTGGCTCTGCGTGGGTGGTGCTTTCGTGTCTGCTGTTGGGCGCGTGTGGCGTCGAGCAGGTCGCGGAGGAAGACGTCACGGGCACGGTGACGTCTTCGTTGGAGGACCCGAACTACGCGAACGCGGTGGGTGAGGGCACGACGGCGCTGGTGCTCAATCCGCAGGCGGCGGTGGGCGCGCCGGACGGCGTCTTCGCGACGCTCCCGAGCGAGGCCGGCGAAGGGTTGATGCTGGACCTGGGTGAAGGGCAGGAGTCCAGCGGCATCCTGGAAGTCTACACCCAGGGCCCCGTGGGCTCGTCCGCCCAGGCGACGGTGCAATTCCTGACGGCGGACGGGGGCTACTTCTCGAGCGGCGTGCTGTACCTGCGGAGCCGGTGGGAGGGGGTGGACATGCAGTATGTCTGGTATTCGCAGACCATTCCCTATCGCTACGTCGTCATCCGGAGCGTGGCCGGAAAGCCCTTCAACGTGGACGCCGTGGTGGCACGCCGCCGGGCCATCTGCGGTGACGGCGTGATTTACGGCACCGGGGAGCTGTGTGACGACGGCAACCAGCTCTCCGGGGATGGCTGCAACAGCATCTGCCGGGTGGAGACGGGCTACACCTGCTCGGGAGAACCGAGTGTCTGTGTGGACCGCGACGAGTGCGCGCTGGGGACTCACGCGTGCCCCGCGAACACTGTGTGTGTGAATACGCCGGGCAGCTACGTCTGCCAATAGGCCCAGGACTGGCGCGGGGCCGGATTGAAGGCCCCGCGTCGTGAGCAGCAGCAAGTCGTCAGCAGTGGTGCGATTCATTCCATGAGGGGGATGGCCCATTCCGGGTTTCATCCCATCCCTCTGGGGAGACATTTAATGAGAAGCCGTACAGGTGCGCTGTTGTCGTGGGGCTTGGGTGCGACGTTGGCGTTGTTGCTGGGCTCTTGCGGTGTGGAGTCCCTCGATGCCGGGGGAAGTGACGGTGCGTTGACGTACACGAGCGAGGAGTCCTCGCTGACGTGGGACCCGTACGCGGACGCGGTGGCATCGGGCACCACGGGGACGGTGCTCAACGCGCAGGCGGCGGTGGGTGCGCCGGACGGGCAGGCGGCGACGCTGCTGAGCCTGCTGAACACGGCGCTGGTGCTGGACTTGGGTCAGGGTGAGGAAGGCACCGGCGACCTGCGCGTCTACTACCAGGGCCTGTCGCTGGCGCTGGTGGCGCAGGTGGACTTCCTGAAGGCGGATGGGACGTTCATCGGCTCCAGTTCACTGCACCTGGTGGAGCTGGGCCTGGGGACGCATGTGGCGGTGGCGACGTACCCGGGGAGCGTGCCCTACCGCTACGTGCGCCTGCGGGGCGCGGTGCTCGCGCTCTACCTGGTGGACGCGGTGGAGACGTCGCTGCGGCCCATCTGTGGTGACGGCGTGCCGGGTGGCGTGGAGGTCTGTGACGACGGCAATCCGCTCTCCGGGGACGGCTGCAACAGCGTCTGTCAGGTGGAGACGGGCTACACCTGCGCGGGAGCGCCGAGCGTCTGCACGGACATTGACGAGTGCGCCCTGGGGACGGACACGTGCGCGCCGGAGGAGGTGTGCGTCAACACGCCCGGAGGCTTCGAGTGCGAGGAGCCCTCGTGCAATCCGCCGCGCCTCGTCTGTGGCGAGGCCTGCGTGGACCCGAACACCGACAACAACCACTGTGGCGGCTGCGGCAACGTCTGCGGCGAGGAGAAGGCATGCGCCGCGGGCGTGTGCGTGGGAACGGGCAACCTCCAGTTCACCGCGACCTGGAGCCGGGATGGGGATGCGGACATCTATGTGAAGACGCCCACCGGGCGGATGATCTACGTCGAAAACCGAGGTCCCAACGTAGGGACAGACTTCGGCGCGCTGGACGTGGATGACACAGGTGGGGATGGGCCCGAGAACGTCTTCTGGGCTCCGAACCGGACGCCGCCGAGCGGCACCTACCATGTCTGCCTGATGGCGTTCCTCTTCAGCCCGGAGCCCACTCCAGAGGCTCCCGTGCACTACAATGTCCGGGTGCGGCGCCCCGGTCAGCCGGACGTCGACTTCTCCGGCTCAATCACCCAAGCGGTGTTCATCGAGGAGTGCATCCCAGGAGACCCCACCTACGTCGGCTCGGTTGCCTATCCATGAGACCCGAGAAATGACAGACGCCGGTCCGCGAGGGAATGGTGTCCCGCGCGGGCCGGTGGTGGATGGACGGAGCATCGCTCGTCTCGCGGAGCCATTGAGCTGCTGGAGGCAGGCGCTGGCGAGAAGTCGCGCCTGCGGGCTCGCTGGCGCTGCTCGGAGGCTGGCGCCGTGCCCCGCACCGCTGATGCATGAATCATGAAACACACGGGGTTGGGTTCCCGTCCATTGTCCCTTCGCACATGTCGGCTGCTGGCCGGAGGACGTTGCCAGCCCGCGTGTCATGTGTGTGAGCTGTGGGGCGCGAGCGGTCATGAGATTCATTTCGCGAGGAAGAGTGGCCCATTCCGGGTCTCATTCAGTTCCTCGGGGAGTCATCCCATGAGTATCCGTACAGGTGCGCTGTTGTCGTGGGGGCTGAGCGCGACGTTGGCGTTGTTGCTGGGTTCTTGCGGAGTGGAATCTCTTGAGGAAACGGAGCGTCCCGGAGGTGATGGGGAGCTGACGCAAACGAGCCAGGAGTTGGCGTGGGACCCGTATGCGGACGCGGTGGCGCCGGGCACCACGGGGACGGTGCTCAACGCGAGCGCGGCGCTGGGAGCGCCGGACGGGCAAGCGGCGACGCTGCTGAGCCTGCTGAACACGGCGCTGGTGCTGGATTTGGGGGCGGGTGAGGAAGGTACCGGAGACCTGCGTGTCTATTACCAGGGCCTGTCACTGGCGCTGGTGGCGCAGATGGACTTCCTGAGGGCGAATGGGACGCTCATCGGCTCCAGCCCGGTGCACCTGGTGGAGCTGGGCGTGGGGACGCATTTGGCGGTGGCGACGTACCCGGGGAACGAGCCCTACCGCTACGTGCGCCTGAGAGGCGCGCTGCTCGCGCTCTACCTGGTGGACGCGGTGGAGACATCCATCCGGCCCTTCTGCGGAGACGGAGTACTGGGCGGCGTGGAGGTCTGCGACGACGGCAACCAACTCGCTGGAGACGGCTGTAGCAGCGTCTGTCAGGTGGAGCCGGGCTACACCTGCGCGGGGCAGCCGAGCGTGTGCACGGACATCGACGAGTGCGCGCTGGGGACGGACACGTGCTCGCCGTGGGAGGAGTGCGTCAACACACCCGGAGGCTTCGAGTGCGAGGAGCCCGCCTGCAATCCTCCCCGAATTGTCTGTGACGAGGTCTGTGTGGACCCGAACACCGACGACAACAACTGTGGCACCTGCGGCAACGTCTGCGGTGAGGGGAATGCCTGTGCCTCTGGCGTGTGCGTGGGCACAGGCAATCTCCAGTTCATCGCGACCTGGAGCCGGAACGGAGACGCGGACATCGCCGTGAGGACGCCCACGGGCAAGGTCATCTACTATCTCAACAGGGGCCCCAACGCGGGGACGGACTTTGGCCAACTGGACGTGGATTCGGGCTTGAGGGGACCCGAGAACATCTTCTGGGCCCCGGACCGGACGCCGCCGAGCGGCACCTACGACGTCTGCCTTCTGACTGAGTTCCTCGCCCCCCGACCCTCGCCCGCAGCCCCCCTGGGCTACGCCATCAAGGTGCGGCGCCCGGGCCAGCCGGATGTCGACTTCACTGGCACGCTCACGGTGCCCTCATCGCAGGAGAATTGCGCGCCTGGCCTCGACAATTACGTCGGCTCCATTACCTATCCTTGAGACACGAGAAATGACAGACACCGGTCCGCGAGGGAGTGTCGCCCCGCGCGGGCCGGTGGAGAGTCCAACGGGAACCCTGTCTCGGAGTGCTGGGTGGAGGCCGACGCATGGCTTGTCCAAGCCCCGGGGCGCTAAGGACACCCACGTACTTCGTGTCATGCTTTGGGCGGGAAGGGTGTCGCCTGGCTTGCTCCACGCGGCCATTCTCCGTCTGGCTTGTCGGGTGGAACACGGGTAAAGCAGGTAAATTAGGGGCGGAACTCACGGAAAAAACTTTCATGCGTTCCATACGCAAGGCGGGTGCTCGAGGTGAAAGGCTTCACCGGAGCGCTTCGTCCCTTCAGCCGGATGGAATGGAGCAGAACATGAAAGTCAGTCGCGGTATGTCTATGACGCGCTGGTTGAGCGCGGCCCTGGCGTTCGTCGTTGTCGGTGCGTTCGGTGCGTGTGGCGCCAGCTCCGATGAAGAAGTGCTCTTCGATGCTGAGACTTCGAGCGAGGTGTCCGCGTTCGCGGGCGACCCGTATGCCGATGCGGTGGTGCAGGA
The DNA here is from genome assembly GCF_013336645.1 of Myxococcus sp. CA039A. Classification (NCBI taxonomy): domain Bacteria; kingdom Pseudomonadati; phylum Myxococcota; class Myxococcia; order Myxococcales; family Myxococcaceae; genus Myxococcus; species Myxococcus sp. CA039A. The sequence continues at coordinate 11,189 of NZ_JABUMQ010000212.1, forward strand.
CGGCCTGCTCGGTGTGAACAACCCCCAGAACGCGGTGGGCGCGCCGAATGGGACCACGGCCAGCTTCCTGGGGCTGCTGGGGGCCTCGCTCACGCTGGACATGGGCGCGGGCGAAGAGGGGACCGGGCCGCTGCGCATCTATTACCGGGGGCTGAATCTGGCGGTCATCGCGCAGGTGGAGTTCCTGGGGACGAACATGCAGGTCATCTCCACGGGACAGGCGCAGTTGCTGGACCTGGGGCTGGGGACGCACTCGACGGTTGTGTCCTTCAACAACCCCACGCCCTACCGCTATGTGAGGCTGCGCGCCGGGTTGCTGGCGATCTTCCAGGTGGACGCGGTGGAGGCGACGAGCATCGTGAACACGGTCGTCTGTGGCGACGGCATGGTGGGCACGGGCGAGGGATGTGACGACGGCAACCGCGGGGCAGGGGACGGCTGTAGCGCCAACTGCGCGGTGGAGCCGGGGTACACCTGTCAGGGCCAGCCCAGCGTCTGCCACGACGTGAACGAGTGCACCAACGGCACGGCGCAGTGCTCGCCGAATGCCTACTGCACGAACACGCCGGGCAGCTACACCTGCACGTGCAAGCCGGGCTACTCGGGGGATGGCTGGACGTGCAATGACATCAATGAGTGCACCAACGGGACGGCCCACTGCCCGCCGGGCCAGCAGTGCGTGAACACGCCGGGGAGCTACTACTGCCAGCCGGCGACCTGCGCGCCGCCTCGGGTCCAGTGTGGCTCGCAGTGCGTGGACGTGTGGTCGGACGAGCAAAACTGCGGCTCTTGCGGCAACGTCTGCGCGGCGGGGAAGACCTGCAACGCGGGGGTGTGCACGGGCGGTGGTGGGGGCATCGCGCTGCAGGTCACCGCGATGTGGGGCCGTGACGGGGATGCGGACCTGGTGGTCCGGACGCCGACGGGGAAGATCATCTTCTACGACAACCGCGGGCCTGGGCCGAGCACGGATGGGGGCGAGCTGGACCAGGACGCGTCGAGTGGGCGGGGGCCGGAGAACGTCGTCTGGAACCCGGGCTTCACGCCGCCGAACGGCACGTATGACATCTGCCTCAAGGCGGCGGGCTTCGCGCCGACCGCGTCGTCGGAGAACCCCGTGCCCTACTCGGTGACGGTGAAGCGCGCGGGGCAGTCGGACCAGGTCTTCACGGGCGCTGCCACCAGCGCCGACGTGGGGTCCGCGTGCTACCCGTGCCACCCGTCGTACGTCGGGTCCATCACGTACCCGTCCGGTGTCAGCGGCGGCGGCGAGCCGAACTGCCCGCTGTGAGCTGACGGTGGTTTCACGGTGGGCGCGAAGGGCAGTGCTTCGCGCCCACCGTGGTCAGTCGTACTCGAAACCCGCGGAGTCGAACGCTCGCTCGATGGATTTGAGCGGGCTCCCTTTCTCCCCAGAACTTCAGCGTCTACGGGCTGAACATGCCGGTGAGCACGCTGGCGCGGCCTCGAGGCAGCGAGCGCTTGTACGGGCTCGTCGCGAGGTCCGAGCCGGGCTGGTGCCAGCTCTGGATCTCCGCGAAGTACGTCTGGCCTGCCTGCAGCACGTCCGGGGGCAGGTACACGCTCTGGAGATCCGTGTGCAGCACCGCCACGCGCGTCGCGGTGGTGGAGCCGTTGCTCGTGCCCAGCCGGTAGATGTTCACCACGTAGTTCGTGGCCGTGCCGACCAGCGGCTTCGACCAGCGCAGCGAGGCGTCAGTCCCCACGCCCGTGAGGTTCTGGAACGCGCCGCGCGTGTTCACCAGGGGTGCCTGCACCGGCCCGACAAGGGGCTGCACGGGCGCGGCGGTGAACGCGCTCGCCTCCTGGTCCATGCGGATGTCCACGCTCATGGTGTAGGGCGTCGCGGTCCCCAGCGCGTAGCTCTTCGTGAAGCCCGCGGCGGCGAGCGCCACCTTCTGCCACGTCGCCGGGAGCGGGTTGTTGTAGGTCATGCTCCCCGTGACGATGTCGGTCCGCTGCGAGTCAGGATTGAGCTTCACGAGCACGGGCGACCCGCTGATGGACCCGAGCGCCGAGCTCAGCGCGGCCGGCCGGGCGGACATCCAGATCTCGCTGTACGTGCTGACCGCGCCCGGGTTCACCTGGGTGCGCATGGCTTCGAAGGCCGAGCGTCTCCAGTCCACCGCGAAGGTGCCTGTCGCGACGGGCTGGGTGAAGGTTCCGCTGACGGTGACGGGCTGGCCCTCCACCTGCGTCACGCTCGCGTCGAGCACCTTGTGCATCGCGCGGTAGGGCACTCCATTCGCGCTCGACTGCAACCGCATCTGCGCCAGCGAGAACACATCCCCCTGGCCGCTGTCGAGCAGCACCGGGTTGATCATGTTGGCGTAATCGAAGCTCAGCCCGGAGAGCGACGTGGCGCCCGACAGGGGGAACCCCGTGGCGTTGCCGTTGATGTGGCCGAACGCCCCCGGGTTCAACGAATACATGTCCAGGAAGTCCGCTGGCTGCCAGGGAGACAGGCCGGTGGCGGACACCATCACGGGAGTGGGCAGCGAGACGAAGGTGCCATCGCGGCCCCACTCCGTGGAGCCCAGGTCGAACGCGCGGCCGGTGCTCACCAGGTAGCGCGAGCCCAGCTTCAGGTAGATGCGGCCGGAAGGGACGTTCGGCACGGAGATGGTGCCGTCCGCGGAGCCCGTGCCCGGATAGGCCGTGAACGCCCCGGTCGTCGAGTCCCGCATGTATGCCACCACCGACGTGGCGGACTGGTTGTATGGCTTCGTCTCGTTGCCCGACATGGTGACGAAGGTGACCGGGCTGGTGCCGGTGACATGGGTGACCAGGGCATGGGTGACCTGGGAGGTCTCGTCCGTCGACACGGAGGAGTCCACCGCCTCGGCATCGTCGAGACCCGCGCAGCCGACCCCTGTCATTCCGACCAGAAGCCCGAGGGAAATCAATGACATATTCATTGTGAAGGCAATCCTTCTGGCGACGCCCTGAATGGCGCCGCGCGGGGAGATTCATACCGGGTCGGTCTGACATTTCCGGGAACGCTCCAAGTCCAATTTTCCCTCGGGGCTGTGAAGGCAAACACGCTTGTCGGCAGGTGGGCTCGGCAACGGACTCCGTGATGACTGGCGCCATCCTCACGTCCGTGGGGGTTCGTCACCTCGAGCAGGAGCAGTCGTCATGAAGTCCACCATCCTCTTCAAGTCCGTGTCTGGGTTGTTCGTGGTGTTGTCCCTGTTCGCCACGATGGAGGCGCAAGCGCAGACCGTCCTCCTCGCGTGTCTGGGTTCGGAAGTCACCGAATTCGAGCCGGGTCTGACCAACGATGCCAGGCAGACCCATGTCTCCGCCCTCGGCACCGACGGGTGCGCGGGGTTGCCGCTGAGTCTGCCCTCCGCCATCGTCACCACGGAGGGGGATGGCATCCTCGGCTGTGGGTTCGGCCAGGGAACTTCCACGATTCACACCCAGTGGAGTGATGACACCGTGAGCGTCGCGTCGGGCACCACCGCGATGAACGTGAAGCCGGCGGGTGAGGTCGTTGTCGTCCTCACCGGGACGGTGGTGAGCGGTCGGTTCGTGGCGCGACGGTGGTGCGCACGCTGACGCTGCTCAACACGGACGTGTTGGGGTGTTTCACGGCGGAGGGCGTCACGGACGTCGCGGGCGTCGTCTCGCTGGTGCTCTGACCGACGGGGTGCGTGCCGGGGCGGGTGGTGAGGCTTGCCTCGCCTTGGTGCGCGGTCCTGTCCTATACTCGCGCCCGGTCGAAAAACGGCGGACCGGTTCGGTGAGCCCCGGTCACTCCCATGGTGGGAGCGCTTGTTCCTCCTTCACGGATGAGAACCCCCGGCCTTGTGGGCATCGCCATGCCCCGAGGGTCTCACCATGAAGCTGAACCACATCGACCTGCAGGTCCCCGACGTCCAGTGCACCGCGACGTTCTTCGAGCACTTCTTCGACTTCGAGCACACCAGCAACCGCGCCTCCCCGGCCATCGCCATCCTCACGGACCGCGAGGGCCTGGTGCTCGTGCTCCAGCGCCTCAAGTCGCCCACGGAGAAGTACCCGGAGGGCTTCCACATCGGCTTCCTCGTCGTCGACGAGTCCACCGTGCTCGGGTTCCAGGAGCGGGCTCGCGCCGAGGGGCTCGAGGTCAGTGACGTCATCCGCAACAACCGGGGCACGATGGTCTACTGCAAGGCGCCCGGTGAGCTGCTCGTCGAGGTGAACGCCAGCCCACGAGCACGCTGACCGGAGGATGGCGCCGTGCGCGAAGGCACGGCGCTTCCCCTGGATGGGGCGCGCTGCATGCGACGAGCGCGAGACGCGGTGCGTGGCGGTGTCGAGACGTCACCGTGCCGGAGTCCACGGGGCGGGGCCTGTAGCACCCGGGTCAACGGCCAGGGATTCCGCGTCCGTGGAGAGGGTGGACTAAGGTGGCGGGCGTGCCTTCGCCCGCGCTGTTGCTCATCCCGCTGTTGTTCGCCGCCGCGCCCGCCACCCATGTCGAGCTCGTGTTCGGCGGGGATGTGATTCCGCACGGCGAAGTGAAGACGGTGGCGAAGCTGCACGCGCGCACCGGGTCGGTGCCACCGACGGGCGGCGTGGCGCCGTCGCTCAACAACGAAGGCTGGGACCATGTCTTCGGTCCCATCGCGGACGTGCTGCGCACCGCGGACGTGGGCGTCATCAATCTGGAGACGCCCGTCACGGACAACAAGAAGGCGGTGACGCGGGAGCTGCTCTTCAACGCGCCGTCGGCCATGGCTCGAGCACTCGCCGCCTCGGGCGTGAAGCTCGTCTCCACTGGCAACAACCACGCGAGGGACCAGCTCCCCACGGGGCTGGTGGAGACGCTGCGGCACCTGGATGCGACAGGGCTGCGCCACACGGGCACGGGCGCGACGAAGGCCGCGGCCTGGGAGCCTGTCTTCATGGACGTGCGCGGGATGAAGGTGGGCTTCCTGTCCTTCACGCGCCTGCTCAATGGCTTCAGCAATCCCAAGGACGCGCAGGCTCCGCACGTGGCCTTCGTGCCGTATCCCATTCACCGCCTGCACCGGGGGCTCACCACCGACGAAGCGGTGGAGCAGGTCCGAGCCGTGGCCGCGCGCTGTGACGCGCTCGTGGTCCTGGTGCACTGGGGAACCGAGTACGCCGACACCCCGAACCCCCAGGACCGCGAGCTGGGTCGCGCGCTGCTGGACGCCGGGGCGCTGGCCGTCATCGGTCACCATCCGCACGTGCTCCAGCCGCTGGAGGGCTACACGACGGCGGACGGGCGGCGAGGGCTCATCGCCTTCTCCCTGGGCAACCTGGTGGCGAACCAGGACCGCTTCTACCGCCACGCGCCGGGGAAGAAGGGCGAGGCGGGGGACAAGCGGGACTCCATGCTGCTGCGAGTCTCACTGGCGCGCTCCTCGCCCGGAGCGCCCGTGGTGCTGGGAGACGTGGCGGTGCTGCCGGTGTGGATTGAGAACAACGCGGTGGGGCGCAAGGCCCGGGAGCGACGAAACATCCAGCCGGTGCTCATCGACCGGGAGCTGGAGGCGGTGAGGGAGCGACTCGCGGCGCTGGCGGCCCGGCCCGCGCCGCTGGACAAGGCGACGCTCGCGGAGAAGGCACTTCTGGAGAAGCGTCTCGTCGGCTCCCAGCACCGGCGGGAGCGAATCCTCCGCATGCTGCCCGAGGGCTTCGCCGTGGCCTCCTCCGAGCTGCGCCAGCGCACGGCCTTCGTACCGCCCGCTCCTGGGACTCGGAGCCTGGCGACGCAGACGCCGCCGTAGCCGCCAGACTTCGCGACGCGGTGCAGCACCGTTGCGTCAGTCACGGCATGGCGACGTCCGGCTTGAACTTGGGGTGTGGGCTGGCGCTAAGTGGGGGTTTCCACTTGCAGGGAGTCCCCCATGTCCCTTTCGCGTCGTCTTCGATGGTGTTCCACCTGGGTACTGGCCATGGCGTTGTCGTGCGTGCCGGTGGAGGAGGAGGGGCAAGCGCCCGCCGAGCCCGTGGGCACCCAGCAGCAGGAGCTGGGCGTGCCGGGCTTCGCGGAGCTGCATCACCACATGTTCGCGGAGGAGGCGTTTGGCGGGGGCTGGTTCCACGGCACCGTCACGGACGCGCTCACGCGGTGTGACGGCGGGTGGCCGGAGAGCGACCACGCTCGGGTGCGGATGGACCTGAGCCATCTGCTCAACCTGTGTCCGAATTCGAGCAACATCGACCTGCGCGGGGTGCCGGTGCTGTCGCAGTTGTTCGGCGTCGCGGGCGCGGTGGGTTCGGAGTTCCTGGGGAAGATTGAAGGCACGCAGGGCGACACGGGCCTGCATGACGGGCGGCGCAACCCGAACACGGAGTGGCCGCGCTGGGACACGATTGCGCACCAGCAGTCGTGGGAGGGGTGGCTGCGGCAGGCGCACCAGGGTGGCATGTCGCTGGTGGTGGTGTCGGCGGTGAGCAACGGCTTCTTGTGTGAGGCGCTGCCGCCGCAGAACCGCACGCGACCGTGTGACGAGATGATGGACGTGGAGGTGCAGTTGCAGAAGGCGCGCGAGTTCGCGGCGACTCGCGACTGGGTGGACCTGGCGCTGACGCCGGCGGACGCGCGGCGCATCATCTCCGAGGGGAAGCTGGCGATGGTGCTCTCCATCGAGACGAGCAAGCTCTTTGGCGCGAAGGACTGGCGCGCGGAGCTGGAGCGCTTCCACGGGCTGGGCGTGCGCACGTTGCAGCCGGTGCACCAGTTGGACAACCGGTTTGGTGGCGCGGCGCCGCACAACGCCATCTTCCAGGCGGCGCAGTTCCTCGAGAACTGTCACATCGACACGGACTGCGGGCTGACGGTGGGCGGGATGACGCTGGGCTTCGACGTGGACGGCAGCTGCCGCAACGTGAAGGGCCTGACGGCGGAGGGGCAGTCGCTGATGCAGGCGATGATGGACAAGGGGATGCTCATCGACCTGGCGCACCTGTCGGAGAAGAGCGTGCGGGATGCGTACTCGGTGGCGGAGCGCAACAAGTACTACCCGCTCTATGTGAGCCACGGGCACTTCCGCGAGGTGATGAACGGGAAGCTGGCGGAGAACGAGAAGACGACGCCGGCGTGGGTGGTGCAGATGTTGCGGCGCACGGGCGGCATGTTCGGTCTGCGCACGGCGCATGACGAGACGCGGACGTATACGAAGTCCGGCGTGGCGAACAACTGCCAGGGCTCCACGCGTTCATTCGCGCAGGCGTACGAGTTCGGTCGTCAGGGGCTCAAGGTTCCGATGGCGTTTGGCGCGGACTTCAACGGGTTCATCCAGCAGACGCGGCCGCGGTTTGGAGATGACGGGGCGTGCTCGGCGGGGTTCCAGGCGGAGGCGGACGCGCAGGCGCGGCAACAGACCTTGCAGGGGCCGGGGCGGTTGGGGACGGCGTTCGACGAGCAGGGCCTGGCGCACGTGGGCCTGTTGCCGGACATGGTGAAGGATTTGCGCAACCTGGGGGTGAACACGGCGGGGCTGACGGGCTCGGCGGAGACGTTCATCCGGATGTGGGAGCGCACGGCGGTGACGCGCACGGGGATGGCGGACGCGGCGCTGGATATCGACACGACGGGTGTGGCGGCGTGGGTGAAGCCGGAGGACCGGGAGGCGGCGTACCCGACGGTGTGTGGGAAGGCCTATTCGCCGGACAGCAAGGAGATGAACCAGGAGTGCCGGTTCGACGACGAGTGCTTGAGCGAGCAGTGCACGTCGGTGTTGTGCAGCACGTTCGATGGCCGGTGCGTGTGCAACGGGGACGAGGATTGCGGCGGGGTGGGGTACTGCCAGAAGGACACGCCGGGGAATCCGGCGGACAACGACTGCGTGCCGAAGAAGACGGACTGGACGTCGTGCAGTCGGGATGGGCAGTGCCAGTCGGGGTCGTGTGGTGGGTGCGCGGACGCGGTGGGGTGGTGCTTCACGCCGAGGTCGAAGGCGTACGGGCAGACGTGCAAGTCGGACAACGAGTGCACGACGGACCGGTGCAGCGCGGACTGCTATCTGAATCCGACGGGGAGTTGCCTGTGTGACAGCGACTCGCACTGTGGTTCGAGCCAGTACTGTGGCTGGGGGTTGAACTCCGGCAAGTGCCAGAACAAGAAGGGCCGAGGGGCGGCGTGCGGCTCCGGGCGCGAGTGCCAGTCGGGGACGTGTCGCTGGTCCTTCACGTGTAAGTAGGCGTCAGCCTTGGGGATGCCGGGGGCGGAGGAGCCCCTGGCGTCCCGGGTGCGGG
>NZ_JABUMQ010000213.1:0-19375 GCF_013336645.1 Myxococcus sp. CA039A
GGGCGGACCATCGCTCAGGATGAAGGGACGTCCGCGGTATGGGGCATGCCTCGCGAGGCGGTGCTGCTCGGGGCGGCGCAGGAAGTGCTGCCGCTGGAGCGAATTGGCCCCACGTTGGTGCAGTGGGTGGATGCGTGCTGAACGTGAGCAACAAAGTGCTTCAGCAGCTCGCGGCGCTCCTCTTGGAGCGCGCGGGGCTGAAGATTACCCCGGATGGGTTCCACAGCTTGAGGTTGGCGCTGTCCACCCGCATGCCCGCGCTGGGCGTGGAGGAGCCGGAGCGCTACCTCCAGCGGCTGACGGGAGCCGGGGGCGAGGAGGAGCTGCGCTCACTCTTGCCGCTGGTGACGGTGGGGCACACGGAGTTCTTCCGCGACGGCAAGCAGTTCCGCGCGCTGGAGAAGAGCGTGCTGCCGGACCTGCTGGCGCGCGCGCGGCGGGAGATGCGCAAGGTGTCCGTCTGGTCCGCGGGCTGCGCGACGGGCGAGGAGCCCTACAGCGTGGCCATGGTGCTGGCGGAGCTGGGGGCGCTGTCCGCCGAGGTGGACCTGTGGGCCACGGACTTGAACCTGGCCGCGGTGGAGGCCGCGCGGCAGGGGCGCTTCTCCCTGCGACGGAGCATCAGCATCCAGCCGGAGCGCCTGGGCCGCTTCTTCCGTCCCGTCGAGGATGGCCACGAGGCGCTGCCCGCGCTGCGCGAGTACATCCGCTTCGACGGGCAGAACCTGGCCGTGCCCGTCTTCGACAAGGTCGCGCTCAACTCGCTGGACCTCATCCTCTGCCGCAACGTCATCATCTACTTCGACCTGCCCACCATCCGTGGGCTGATGGACCGGTTCCTCAGCGCGCTGCGGCCCGGTGGGCTGCTCTTCCTCGGGTACTCGGAGAGCCTCTTCAAGGTCTATGACCGCTTCGAGATGATCGAAGTGGACGGCGCCTTCGTGTACCGGCGCCCGCCGAGCGACAAGGGCTACCGCCCGCCGCCCCTGCGCATCCATCCGTATCCCGGCACCGCGGAGCAGTCCCAGCGCGCCCCGGAGCCGGAGCCGTTCTCCCCGGCCGTGTACGCGCGGCCGCCCGTGGAAGGGGCCTTCGGCGCCCGTCCTCGCAACGCGGCGGAGGCCTCTTCGGTCCGGGGGGCCGGCGCACTCTCAGGGTCCTTTCCCGCCGTGGGGCCGCTGCCCGCCGCCTCGCCCGTGCCGGGGATTTCCTCCGCGTCGACCCCGTCGTCGTCGACGACGTCGCGGGTCAATGACCTGGGCCGTCCGCGCATCACCGTGGAGCTGCCCGCGGTGGGGACCTCGGACGCCGCTCGCACGCGCCCCACCGTGGAGCTGCCCGCGGTGTCCGCGCCCGCGCGCACCGTCACCGGTGAGCTGCCGGTGCCCTCCGCGTGGCCCAAGCTGCTGCCTCCCGCGGAGCGGCTGGCCATGGCCGTGCGGAAGATGACGCTGGGGGATTTCCCGGCCGCCATCTCCGGCGTTCAGCGGTTGCTGGTGGATGAGCCCAGCGACCTGGACGCGCTGTTGACGCTGGGCAACCTCTTCTCGCTCACGGGGCGCATTCCCGAGGCGCGCGAGGCCTTTGCCCAGGCCATCCTGCGCGAGCCGCTGTGCGTGGAGGCCCGCGTGTTTGGCGGGGTGGCGGCGCTGCAGGCCGGGGAGCTGAAGGAGGCGCGCTCGGAGCTGGCCAAGGCGCTGTTCCTGGAGCCCACGCTGGCCATCGGCCACTACCTGCTGGCCCAGGTGCAGGAGCGCAGCCACGAGTCGGAGGCGGCGCGTCGCAGCTATCGCAACGCGATTGCCCAGCTGCGCTTCCCGCAGCGCACGCTGGCGGGGCACTACCCGGAGATGCCCGACTCGGCGGAGGCCATCTCCCGCGCGGCGCGCTACGCCCTCGCCGCGCTGGAGGAACAGCCTCCGCACTGAAGCCCGGCGCCCTTAGTCCAGGGTGCTCTTCACCTGCTCCAGCGACTTGCTCGGGTCCAGCACGGACCCGAACTTCTTCTGGAGGTAGGACTTGGCCTGACCGCGCAGCAGCATGCCGGGGTCCGTGCCCTCGCCCTCGACGGCCTTGTCGGTGATCTTGAAGGACGCGTCCAACTGGATGCCCATCACCTTGCCGACAATCTTGGCGCCCTCGCCCTGCCAGTCCGCCTTCACCCCGTACTTGCCACCCCAGTACTGAAGGAGCTGCTCCACGCGCTTCTTCACTTCGTCCTTCGGAAGGGAGTGGGGAATATCGAACTTCATCATGCCCATGGCGCGGCTCCTGGCGTCGTTGTCCCACCTTTGCGTTTAGTGGCGGTGAGACGGGAAGGGAACCGCCGTGTCACTTTTGGACGCGCGGATGTCAACAGCCTTGCTCACCGGTCCGCCACGCGCCGGGCGCGCTTGAACTTCACCGGCGGGTCCCCGGGCCGTCCCCAGCGCGCCATATAGGGCGCCAGGTCATACTTTTCCGCGGTGCGTGGCGAACTCATGGGCCGCACCTTCCCCAGCACCTTGCGCTCCTGGAAGGGCCTGTCATGCAGCCCCAGGACCCACATGAAGTTGGCCACGCTCGCGGGGTCTCTGCCGTCCACCGCGTATTTGTCGTTCAGGTGGGCGATGCGCTGAAGGCCCTCGTCCGGTGTGCGGCTCCACTCCAGGATTTTCTTGCCCCACAGCATGCGCAGGTAGTTGTGGATGCGGCCCCGCTCCACCAGCTCGCGCTGCGCCGCGTTCCACAGGCCATCCGCCGTGCTCGCGTGCTCCAACTGCTCCAGCGAGTACAGGTGCTCCCGCGCGTCCTTCTGGTGTGTGGACAGCGTCTCTCGCGCCCAGCCTGGCAAGGACTCCACGGAGAGCTGCTTCGCCTCAGGCGTGTGGAAGCAGAAGTTGAAGCCCAGCTCGCGCCGCACCAGCAGCTCCTCCAGGAAGCCGCGCACGTTCGGGTCGTCGGTGCCGCGCGCGCGGATGGCGGCGCGGGCCGCCTCGCCCGGGAAGAGGTTGCCCCAGTGGAAGAAGGGGGACAGGCCGGACTGGCGCGAGAGGCCCGGGTCATTGCGTCCGGCGTCGTAGCCCTCCAGGTTCTCGTGCAGAAAGGCGTCGAGCGCCTTGAGGCCCGCCTTGCGCCCTCCGCGCTCCGTGAGCGGTGTCACGGCGTGGTCGATGTGGAAGCTCGCCAGGGACTGACGGGCCTCGCGCGCGTCCGCCACGTCGAAGTCCGGTGACAGCTTGCGCCCCGCGGCCGCGGCCTCGAGGTGGCGCGAGCGCAGCGTGCGGCCCAGGTACTCCGGCCACAGCTTCTGCAGCTTCGGCCGCAGGGTGTACGCGCCGGCCTGGAGCGTGGGGATGCGCTGCATGGGCACCACGCAGGAGGCATCCACCGCGAACAGCGGCACGTGGAGCGCCTTGGCCGCGCCGCGCAGGTGCCCGGGGATGATGTACGTGGGGAAGAAGTCCGTCACCACGGCGGCGGCGCGCTTGCCCAATTCCGCCAGGCGCGGGTGATGCTCGCGTGCATGGCGTGGCAGCTCCACCCAGTACGGCAGCCCGCGCGACGCGAAGGCCGACGTCAGGTCCGCCATGCCCTCCAGTGCCCAGGCATGGAGCCGGTCCGAGGCGTGGGGATAGTCCGGACGCAGCGCGTGATACACGACGACGGGCAGGTGCAGGTGGTTGCCCAGGGCGATGGCCGTGTCGAGCGCGTGGTTCTCCTCGGCGCGATGGTTCACCATGCACCAGTACAAGACGAAGTCTCGACTGGCGTCGGGCAGGGGCACGTCCTTGACGACGAGGATGCGCGCGGAGTCGACGTCGAGCTCGGACCACGAAAACCCGATGGGCATGATGCGCAGGGATGCCCGACCGCCATCCGCGTCGCGAAAGAATTGAAGCACGCACGGAGGAATGCCGTGCTCATGACGGTTCCACCCACCTGGGGCGCTTCCGTCGTGGCGAGTGGGCCCAGGTGGATGCAAAAAACACCACGGGGACGTGGGTTGTGGTCTTGTGGCGGACGGACCCAAGGAGTTGCTTGCGTGTCACTTCTGAGAAACTGGATCTGCCTTCCCGCCGTCCTCGCGCTCGTGCTCGCTTCGCCCGAGGCCGCGCGCGCACAGACGGGCTCCTCGTATCCGTACACGGAGCCGTCCCAGGCGCAGCCCTCGTACCCCTCACAGCAAGCCGCGCCCTCGGAGCCGTCGTCCCCTCCATCCACGGAGCAACAGCCCGGGGACTCCGCGGCCGGCCAGCCCGGGTATGGGCAGCCCATCTCCGCGCAGCAGGAGCAGGCCTCCCCACCGGACGAAGGCAATGTCCCCACGCGGGATGCGCCGCTGGCCCAGGAGCCGGACTCGTCGCGCACCTCGCCCCTGTCGCCGGTGACGCAGGATGGCCTGCGTCCCACCCTGTCCCCGGCGTCGACGCCCGTTCAGGCCGACTACGTGGACAGTGGCGCCGTGCTGGACGGCCGCCAGCGCCTGGGGCCCTTCCTGTCCGGGCCGGGCAGCTTCAAGTTCATCGCCCACCACACCACGCTGGGCGCGCTGGGTGGCTTCTTCACGCAGGCGTTCGCCAATGACTTCAGCTTCGACCAGAGCTCGCGCGAGGCGATGCTGGCCGGCACGCTGATTGGCGCGGGTCTGGGTTTCGGTGCCTCCGCGTGGTGGCAATTCAACAATTGGGTGGACCGGCCGATGTCGACCTTCGGCATGGGCAACTCCGTGGTGGGCGGCATGTTCATGGCCGGCTTCATGGACCTCTTCACCCAGGACCCGGGTGTGCTGACCTGGTCGGCGTTCCTCGGCGCGGAGCTGGGCGCGTGGCTCACCGCGGGGCTCGGGGGCGGACAGCTTCCGCTCAACGACGGCCTGCTGATGGCCTCCGGCGCGGGCTGGGGCGCGGCCTATGCGGCGCTGCTGCTGGCCGTCATCCACTTCTCGGGGACGGACATCTCCTCGAAGACGTGGCGGGACACGCTGCTCTTGGCGCCCGGTATCGGCGCGGGCGCGCTGGCGCTGGCCACCATGCGGTATGACCCGACGCCGTCGCAGATTCTCCGAGCGGACCTCTTCGGCGCGGGCGTGGGCGCGGCGGTGCTGCTCATCTCCGGCCTGGTGCTGGGCGGGTTCGACCAGTCCACGCCGTACGTGCTGTCCTTCCTCGGCTCGGCGGGCGCCATCACCACGGTGAGCCTGCTGTGGGAGGAGAGCGTGGACCGCTCGTCGCTGAAGTCGTCGGCGAAGGACCGGCCGTACCGCAACGTCTGGTGGTAGACGGGCCCCCAGGCGAGCGAGCGGGCGCCGTGGCAACGCGAGGTGGCAGACACCACCTTCCGTCGACATGGCGCGCGTCCATCCCTTCACGGCCCTGCTGACCCCGCTGGCTCGGACCCTCGAGCCCAGCGGCTACGTGCCGCGCAGCAACGCGGTGCCCCAGCCCTCCCACGTCCGGCCCCTCCTGGAGGCCGCCAACCCTTCCGCGGAGCTGCGCCGACAGCGCGAGTCCGGCGTCCTGTTGCGCGACGCCCGGCCCGCCCTGTACCTGGTGGAGGTCCACAGCCAGGCGGGCAAGCTGGGAGGCCCTCCGGTGCGCTATCTCCTGTGCGCGTTGCGCCAGGATGCCGGGACGCCACTGGAGTTCGACCCGTATCGCCCCCGCTCCTGGGAGGCCGAGCCGGCCGTCACGCTCACCGCGGATGACCATGGCGTGTTCCGAGGACTGCTCGCCGAGGCAAGCGAGCGCTCCGTCCTCGTGTGGGAAGGCGAGTTTGACGGCCGCACCCTCGTGCTGCGCCGAATCGAGCCTTCCCCCGTGTCCAAGCGCATCCAGGCCGTGTTGGACGAGGCGCCCATGCGCCCGCTCACCGCGCTGGCCGAGAACGGGCCGACGCTGGCCGCGGTGGTCCCCCTGTCGGACCCGGGACTGGAGCTGCTGCCCATCCACCGCGCGCTCAAGGGCGTGGCGACCTTCAAGGAAGAGACCTTCCTCACGCTGGTGACGGCGTACGCGCGCGTGTACGAGCTGGATGAGCCGCTCGACACGCCTCGGGGCCTGGTGGCCGCGCGCGAGCGGCTCGCGACGCTGATCTCCGGCCACCACGCGGTGTTGCTGGTGCTGCCCGGGGGGCGGGGGCGCATCCTCCGCTTCCGACAGGGGCTGGACCTGGCCCATTTGAAGGGCGCGCCTCGCAACCCGACGCTGCGCAGCCTGGACCTGGCGCTGCTCAACGCGCTGGTGCTGCGGACGGTGCTGGGCATCCAGGACCCCGAGGCGGCGGGACATCCCCACGTCTTCCCGGTGCAGGGATTGGAGTCCCTGGTGAAGGGGGTGGAGTCGGGGACGTTCCAGGCGGGCTTCGCGCTCAATCCGCCGCCCATCTGGGAGGTGCGCGCGGTGATGGAGGCGCAGGCCACGCTGCCGTCGCGGACCCTGCGGGTGGACCCGCTCCCTCCCGCGGGTCTGCTGTTCCTCGACACCGACACCTAGCTTCGCGTGAGGGAGCTGACGCCAGGCGGCGCGAACGCCTTCACGCCCGAAGTGCTGTTGATGGTGGTGTGAATCGCCGAAGCGCCGGCGCATGCGGCGCGCCAGGGAAGGCCGGGTGAGGCATCCCTGGACGCGCGGCTGGGCGCCTGGTGTTTCAGGCCACCTGCCTTACGGCGCGGACTCGCCCGCCTGGGGCGGAGTGGGAGGTGCCGACTCCGTGGGCGTCTGGGCCTCCGGAAGCTGGACGGCCTCGAGCATGAACACCGAGGGAGCCTGGGCGAGCAGTCGCGCCAGGTCGGCCGCGGCCACCGCCGCCAGGGGATGCCCGTGGTGCGCGTAGCAGCGGCGTCGATCATCAAGTTGCCTGCTGTCCCAGATGGTCAGCGGTTCGATGGGCGCGAGCACCTCGATGCACAACCCCAGCCAGTCCAGGACCTGCGCCAATTCCACACGGGTCTCCTCTCGCGCCACCGTCAGGGCCTCCGCCGCGAAGGGCTTGGCGAGGACGTCGAAGAGCCGCTTGCCCAGGGCCTTGTCGGCGCGAGCGATGCCGACGAGCTGGGGGATGATGTCGGCCACGATTTCCGGCGCCGGCCACGGGTCGTCTCGCATGGCGATGAAGCCGCGCTCGAACAGGGTGGTGGCCTCTTCCAACCGTTTCTGGCGCAGGTGCACCATTCCCTCCAGCATGTCCGCCTCCACCGGCAACCTGGCTCTAAGGGGGGCGGTGTACTTCAATGCCTCTTCGTCACCCGCGGCGGCGAGGACCCTGGCGAGGGCCAACTGCTCGCGAGGGCCGATGGGCTCCCAGCGCGCCTGCTGCCAACGCGCGCGAGCGATGGGGAGCTGGTTCCGGGTGTACGCGTCGATGAAGGGCGCGCGCGCCTTCACGGAGGCACTGCTGGACTCGGCGCGGGAGAGCGGGGTGCTGGTCCAGGCGCGGTGCAGCCCCACGCGCTCCCAGTTCACTTCGCCGACAACCTGTGGGCGGCCGGTCCCCAGGTTGTGTGTCGTCTTCCAGAAGAAGAGCATCGAGAAGCCCGCATCGCGTCCGAGGCTGCGCGCGAAGGCGAACTCCATGAAGGACACGTCATCCGTGTTGATGAGGGCCTGGCTTGCCTCCGCCACGCGCGTGGTGAAGGCCGGAGTGGCCACGTAGCGCGCGAGCACGCCTTCGACCTCGTCCGTGCGCCAGGTGGCGCGTAGCGCGGTGCGATAGGGCTCCTCGGCGATGCGGGCGCGCAGCCGCGCGATGTCGTGCACCATCGGCTTGCGGGTCGCCACGAGCAGCAGGTCACCGGAGTGAACCTGCCAGGTCTCCACGGCCTCGAACTCCGAGGCCAGCGTCGCATAGGCGCTCTGCACCGTGAGGGCGTCCACTTCGTACGCCTGGAGCCACTGGACGAAGATGCCGCCCTCCGCCATGCGCTCCTTCACGGCTTGATAGAAATCACGCGTGAAGAGGCTGGAGATGCCCGCGCGATAGGGATTGGAGGGCTCCGAGAAGATGATGTCGTAGCGCTGCCGGGTGGTTAGCAGCACCTCTCGTGCATCGGCGATGACCGTGTGGACCTTCGGGTTGTCCATCACGTTCGAGTTGACCGCATGGCACCGCCGGGCGACCTCGAGGATGGCGGGCTCGATCTCCACCACGTCCACCCGCTCCATGTTGGGAATGGCGCCCAACCAGCCCGCCGTGCTGCCGGTGCCCAGGCCAATGACGAGCGAGTTCTTCGCGTCCGCGTGAAGCAGGGCGCCGAGCAACCCGCTCATCACCTGCGTGGGGGCGTCTCCAATGGCGTTGCCGTCCACCTTGCCGTTGACGATGAAGGAGAGGCCATTCGCGGAGTTGAGCGCGACGCTGCTCTCGACGCCGTCCTTCTCCCAGACCATGCCGCGGGCCTTTTCGCGCACCCAGGCATCGATGTGGTTGATGGTCGGGTCCTTGAGCCCGGAGCGACCCGCGCCGACGCTGCCATGCCGCCACGCCGCGGTGGGGCCGTGGGCCGTCAGCAGCACGAGCGCGAGCGCGGCTACGGAGATGGGTATCCACAGGCCCGCTCGCAGTCGCTCGACACGCAGCGAGAGCGTGGCCGAGGCGAGCCCCAGCACGGCGAGGATGCCCGCGACGAGCTGCCACGTCACCGGCGCCGTCAGGAGGGGAATCACGCCGAAGCCACCCGCGAGCGAGCCCACGATGGAGCCCACCGTGTTCCACGCGTAGACCTGACCCACCTGCTTGCCCACGTCGTGACTTCCCTTGCCCACGAGCGCGAGGAGCAACGGGAACTGGATGCCGGAGACGAACGCGGCGGGAAGGATGACCACCGCGCCCACCAGCGCCCAGCCCATCATCATCCCACCGAAGCCGATGCCTCCCAGCGGGCGCAGCAGCGCGGCGACGACTGCCAGGCGATCTCCCATCGCGAAGGGCAGGGCGATGAACAGCGCCTCCGCCGCGCAGGTGAGGGCGAACCCGGACAGCGTGGCGGGGCGGTGACGGAAGACGATGGAGTAGGTCGCGCCACCCAGGCCGATGCCCAGGAGCGCCATCGCGAGGATGAGGCCGAAGGTGAAGGTCGTCCCGCCGAGAATCGGGCCGAGCATCCGGTACCACACCAGCTCCATCAGCAGGAACGCGAAGCCGACCAGCATCGCGGACACGAGCGCGAACTGGGGCGCGTAGCGCGTGGCGGAGAGGGGAACCGTGAGCGGTGCGGCAGGGCTCGCGGCCACGGGGGCGACGACCTCGGTCGACGGGGCCTCCGACTTCGGGGGCGCGGTGCCCTCGGCGGGCTCCATCGACCGGCTCACGCTGCGCGCGGTGATGGCGACGGCGGCATTGAGGAGGCAGGCGATCCACAGGGTGGTGCGGTTGCCGTAGACCTCCAGCAGGAAGAAGGTGGAGAGCGCCGCGCCGGTGACGGCGCCGAGCGTGTTCACGCCGTAGAGGACGGCGAGGTGGCGGCGGGCCGGGTCCTCATCCGACTGGACCGCGCGAGCCGCGGCCGGAAGCGTTCCGCCCATCAGCACCGTGGGCACGGCCAGCACGAGCGCGGAGAGCACCAGCCGGACCACCGTGCCCCCCGCGATGCCGAGGAGGGTGGTGCCGCCGACGCCGATGTACACCGCGCGCGCCAGCTCGACGAGGAAGGGGCTCAGGGCCGCGGTGCCGGCGATGAGCAACTCCAGGTTGGCGTAGAAGTTCAGGGGACGCGGCTGCCGGTCCGCGCGAGCGCCGAGGAGGACTCCCCCCAGGCCCAGGCCCGCCATGAAGATGGCCAGGACGGCCGCCGACGCCGCCGTGCTGGCGCCGAAGATGAGGCGAAACTCCCGCAGCCAGACCGTCTGGTAGACAAGGGCGCACAGGCCCGAGCCAAACAGCAGCGGGGCCACCCTCGACACACGCGAAATCATCAAGCGGTTCTCTCGTCGGACTGGGCTGCCTCGAGAAGTGAGGCAGGCCGGGCGCGACGAAGTGTCGCAGAGATCACAGCGGCTTGGCCACAATGCCCGACCCCTCGTCCGCTCGGGGGGCGTCCGCTCGGTGGCTCCGAGGAGGGGAGGAGGCCCGACGTGAGCGGCCTGACTACCTCGCGGGCGCCGGGGCCTGCTCGACCCCCGCCTGGGTTCCCGTTTCGGGGGCGCGGCCCCCTTCGGCGGCCCGACGCTCCTCGCGACAGAAGGCCAGGCGCTCCTGGATGACGGCCAGGGGGACGGCCATCTCCAGCGTGAAGGAGTCTCCGTCGGGCTTCACCTTGGCGAAGTCGAGCAGTTGGGCCAGGTCCTTGTCCTCACCCGCCTGGGCCTTGATGCGCGCGAGCGAGAGCGCGGCGCCCAGGGACTTGCCCAGGTCCGTCACGTCGTCGGCGCTCGGGCCCTTCACCTCCGCCACCAGCGCCACGTCCGAGCTGGCGTCCAGGTGCAACTCCACGTTTTGCGCCACGTCGCGCAGCCGCTGGGCCAGCGCGGCCTGCTCCGGAGGAAACAGCCGGGCGATCATCTCCACGGAGAGCACGCCGTACATCTCGCCATACGTGCTGCTCTCGGAGATGGCGGGGGGCTCGTCCGGCCCGCGCCCCTCCACGCGGTCGATGGCCGCCTTCACCTCGTCCGGCGACTTGCCCACCACGAGCAGTTGGTTGTTCCACGTCGCGATGGCGGACGTGTCCCGCCGCTTCACGGTGGTGCCGTCCGGGTTGGTGACGCTGGACTCGCCCGCCTCGTACACCCTCGCGCCCTGGCCGTAGTCGGCGGACACGCGCTCGCCCAGCAGTTCCTTGAACCGCGCGTTCTCGAAGTTGCCCGACAGCATCATCCCCTCATCCGTGACGACCAGCCGGTCCAGGTCCTGGAGCGGGTCCACGCCGCTCTTCTGGCGGAACTCCTCCAACTGCTTGCCGCCGTCCCGCATCAGGCAGTCCAGCAGCAGCCCGCCGATGGGCGAGTGCCTCAGCGCGTTCGCCTCGATGATGACCGCCGTCTTGCCCGGTCCACGCGGCAGCGCCGCGAGGAGCGGGTCCCTGGGACGCGAGGGCTCGGCCGCCGTCCCCGAGTCCGTCGGTGCCAGCGTCGGAAGCACCTGGGTCCTCCGGCGCTCCGCGCGCTCGCGGTCCGGCGCGCGCATCCGTCGGGGAAAGTCCACCTCGAGGGCCGCGGCCCCTTTCTCTTCGCCCTGGCCCAGGAACATCAGCAGCGCGGCCACGACGAACAGCAGCGCCGCCATCACCAACCACACCCGCCGCTTCTGGCGCTTCTCCATGTCAGTAATCCTTTCCTTCAAACCGCCAGAAGCCCACCGCGAGCGCCCCCAGCCCGAACACGAACACGCCCAGGAGCAGTGTCCCCAGTGAGCGCACTTCCAGGGGCGTGGAAGACGCGATGTCTCCCGCCGCTTCCGCCAGCGCGGACAGTCGGGGCAGCACCAGCGTCACCGCCAGGAAGGCGCTCCGGCTCAAGCCCTCCTCGAAGAAGGTCGAGATGTCCTGCCGGTGTCCGGCGATGATGCCTCCCACCATGAAGGCGAAGCCCGCGGCCGCGCACAGCGCCGCGCTGCGCACCAGCGTCGCGGTGGTCAACATCACCGCGTAGACCGCCGCGAAGCCCACGCACGCCATCAGCCCCGCCACCAGCGGCCCCACCGTCCAGTACCCCGCCTTCACACCGAAGATGAGCACCAGCCCCGTGGTGCCATACAGCGTTCCGCCCAGCGCGAGCGTCATCACCCCGAGGAAGGTCCCCGCCAGCAGGTGCCAGCGCTGGATGGGCAGCGCGAGCAGGTGCTCGATGCGCCCCGGCGACATCAACCCCGGCGCGAAGTCCGAGCACGCGACGATGCCGAACAGGATGCCGCCATAGAACACGATGAACGCCGCCGCCTGGTACACCGGGCGCAGCGCCACGTCGATGGACTGGATGTTCCCGCGAAGCTCCTTGCCGAACAGGCGCGAGGCCGCCAGGGCCCCGTCGATGACCTCCAGGCGCAGGCTCACGGCCACCACCGCCAGCACCAGGGTGATTCCCACCATGAACGCGAGGATGAACTTGCGCGACGCCGCCTCGCGCAACACGTACCCGGCGATTCCCAGCACCGGTCTCATGCCGCCACCTCCACCCGCGCCGCCCCGGCGCCCACGGTGCCCAGCAACACCGACTCCAAATCCATGCCGTCTCGCCGCAGCTCCACCAGCAGCGCCCCCGCAGCGCGCGCCCGGTCCAGCGCGACATTGAGCACCGCGGGGTCCCCCGCGTCCACGTGGTACACGCCGTCGGCCCGGCCCTGCACGAAGCCCGCCTGCGTCAGCGCCTCCACGCTCACCCCGGGCGCGAAGCGCGCCAACCACCGCGACTCGCCCCTCACCAGCTCGTCCAGTCGCCCCTCACGCAGCACGCGCCCGTCCGCGAGGATGGCCACCCGATCACAGACGCGCTCCGTCTCCGCCAGCAGGTGCGAGTTCAGGAAGAGCGTCGTGCCCCGCTGGACCTCTTCCTGGAGGATGCGCCGCACCTCCATGCGCCCCATGGGGTCGATGCCGTCCGTGGGCTCGTCCAGCACCAGCAAGTCCGGCTTCCCGATGAGCGCCGCCGCCAGACCCAGCCGCTGACGCATGCCCTTGGAGTACCCACCAATCTTCCGGCCCACGGCATCCGACAGGCCCACCCGCTCCAGCAGGCGCAGGTTCCCCGCCGGATCCGGTGCCAGCCCCTTGAGCCGGCCCACCGTGGCGAGGAACGCCGTGGGCGTCCATGCGTGGGGCAGGTGCAGGCGCTCGGGCAGGTAGCCGATGCGCGCTCGGATGCGGGCGTCCTCGGGGGAGCCCCCCAGTACGCGCACGGTGCCCTCCGTCGGCTGGACGATGCCGAGGATGCTCTTGATGAAGGTCGTCTTGCCGGCGCCGTTGGGGCCAATCAACCCGAAGGCACTTCCTTGGGGAACCGACAAGTCCATGCCCTTGAGGGCAACGGTCCCTGTCTTCCGGAACGCGCGGCGATACGTCTTGCTCAGGTTCGTCACTTCGATGGCGGGTGTGCTGTCTGTCACGGTCACGAATGTAGACGAGCGGGGCGGGCGGCGATTGCTTCCGAGCGGACGGTCGGAAAGGGCGGCCGGGCGGGCGCACGCCGCTGTCTTCCGCGACGGCGTTTTCGCGGCCCTGGGAAATGGGTTTCGCACGCCTGCCGTCCCTGCCGCGCCGCGACACCTCGTCGTTTCGCCAGCTTGCGGTGGGGTTGCGGGTGGTCCGTCCCGTGCAATCCCCCACGGCACACCCCAGGCAGGAGGAATGATGACGTACGAAGAACGCGTGGAGCAGCAACGGGACGAAGCCCGTCGGGAGCTGGTGGCCGCCGAGCGCGGCCTGTCGGCGGGCACCGAGGCGGCGCGGGTGCGCTACGCGAGGGCGCTGCACGAGGCGGACATCGCGGAGGTGCGGGCCCAGCGCCACGCCCGGGAGCGGCTGCGCCATCAGTACAGTTGGCGGCCCGTCGCAGGGTGAGCGGCCGGGCGGCCACACGGAAACGATGAAGGTCGGGCGTCGTCGGTTTATATCGGCGTCCACCATGGCCCATCCCGTCCATCGCCCCCGCCGCCTGCGCCGTTCGCCCGTCCTGCGTGAGATGGTCCGCGAGACGCGCCTGGACCCGGGGGACTTCATCTACCCCCTCTTCGTCGTGGAAGGCCGGGACGTGCGCCGTCCCATCACCTCCATGCCGGGCATCTTCAACCTGTCCGTGGAGCACGCCGTCGCCGAGGCCCGCCAGGCGAAGTCGCTGGGCGTGCCCTCCGTCATCCTCTTTGGCATCCCCGACCACAAGGATGCCCTCGGCTCCCAGGCGTACGCGCGCGACGGAATCGTCCAGCGCGCCATCCGCGAAATCAAAGCCGCCGAGCCCGACCTCCAGGTCATCGCCGATGTGTGCCTGTGCGAGTTCACCGACCACGGCCACTGCGGCGTGCTGGAGGGGGGCCACGTCGTCAACGACGCCACGCTGCCCCTGCTCGCGCAGATGGCCGTCACCTGTGCCCAGGCGGGCGCGGACATCATCGCGCCCTCGGACATGATGGACGGCAGGGTGGGCGCCATCCGCCGCGCGCTGGACGAGGTGCGCCTGACCGACATCCCCATCCTCTCCTACGCGGCCAAGTACGCCTCCGGCTACTACGGCCCCTTCCGCGAGGCCGCCCAGAGCGCTCCCAAGTCCGGCGACCGCCGGGGCTACCAGATGGACCCGGGCAACGTGCGCGAGGCCCTGCGCGAAGTGGCGCTGGACGTGGAGGAGGGCGCCGACATGCTGATGGTGAAGCCCGCGCTGGCCTACCTGGACGTCATCCGCGCCGTGCGCGAGCGCTTCGACTTGCCGCTGGCCGCCTACAACGTCTCCGGCGAGTACGCCATGCTCAAGGCCGCCGGGCAGAACGGTTGGATCGACTACGAGCGTGTCATGCTGGAGACGCTCACCGGCATCAAGCGTGCCGGCGCGGACCTCATCATCACCTACCACGCGCTGGAAGCCGCGAAGCTCCTGTAGGCAACAGCCGCCACCCCCGCGCGCGGGTTGCCGCTTGATCCGCCGCGGGTGTTGCGTCCAAATAGCTCGCGCACGATGCCCACCAAGAAGAAGCGTCCCAGACGCAAGTCGGAGAAGCCCCCGCCCCAACGCAGGCGCGGCTCGGCTCGGCGCCCCGGTACCGGGCGTTCCCCCGTGGTTCGTACTTCTGTTTCGTTGCAGTACAAAGTGGTGGAGCTGTCCACGGTGGACGAGGGAGCGCTGGAGCGCACCCTGAATGAGTGGACGGCGAAGGGCTGGAACCTGGACGGCGTGCAGTTCGCGATGCGCGAGTCCTCCAAGCGGCCGGCCATGGCGTTCCTCTTCTTCACGCGTGAGGGTGTGGCGGCGGAGCCGGACGTGGACGCCGCGCGCTCGAAGCTCTTGCGGCTGTCCGAGTCGGGACCGACGGCGGCGGGGAATGCCTGGGCGCCCGCCTCGGGTTCCCACGCTCCCTTCCATCCGTTGAGCGCGCATGAGCGGCTCGCGCGGCTGGCGGGGTTGGACGAGCCGGAGCCGCACGAGGAGGGTCTCACCTTGGAGCCCGAGGAGTGAGCGCGCAACGCGAGCGGATCTTCATGGCCTCCAGCCGGGGAGGTGGGCGTGCGCTGCGGCTGGTGGTGGAGGACGCCGCGCCGGGCTCGCCGTATCCCAAGGCGTCGCTGTGGCTGCGGCTGGGCGCGCGCGTGGTGGACGTGGGCGTGGCCTGGGGCCTGTACGTGGTGTGTGGCGCGGCGGGCGCCGTGGTGGCGCTGCTGTTCCTCCTGCTCGCGGACGGGATGATTCAGGGCCAGAGCGTGGGCAAGCGCATCTTCGGCGTGAAGGTGATGCATCTGCCCACGCGCTCGGCGGCGCGCCACCGGGACAGCACGCTTCGCAACGCACCGCTGTCGCTCATCGTCCTCCTGGGGATGATGCCGGCGCCGCTGGGCGCGGTGGCGGCGGTGGCGGGGCTCGTCGTCATTGGCGGCATCGAGGCGTGGCGCGTGGTGAGAGATCCGCTCGGCTGGCGGCTCGGTGACACCTGGGCGCAGACGCAGGTGGTGGATGGGAAGGTTGTGGCGGGCGCAACCGTTGCAGCCCGCGACCCCGTGGCGCACCAGCGTGCACCGGGCAGACTCATGTCCGCGGCGAAGATGCGCCGCGGTCGCTCGCTCAAGAAGAGAAGGGGGCTCCCGTGCGCATCGCGCTGACCCACAACCTGCGGCTGTCTGATTCGGAAGAGGAAGCGGAGTTCGATACCCAGGAGACGGTCAACGCGTTGGCGGCGGCCATCGAGCGGCTGGGGCATCGGCTGGAGCGCTTCGAGGTGAGTGGTCCCGCCTCGCGCACCGTGGCGCGGCTGGAGGCCTACAGCCCCGACCTCATCTTCAACACCGCCGAGGGACGCCGGGGGCGCTTCCGCGAGGCGTTCTATCCCGCGCTCTTCGACGAACTGGGCTTCCCGTACACGGGCTCGGACGCGTACGCGTTGGCGGTGACGCTGGACAAGCAGCTCACCAAGCTCGTCCTGGCCAAGCAGGGCATTCGCACTCCGGGCTGGCAGTACGTGGAGAAGCTCAGCGAGCTGACCGCGGAGAACCTGCGCTTCCCCGTCATCGTGAAGCCCAACTTCGAGGGCTCCTCCAAGGGCATCACCCAGGACTCCATCGCGGAGACGCTGGACGAGGTGCGCGCCAAGGTGGCCAACGCGCTGGAGAAGTACCCGGCGGGCGTGCTGGTGGAGGAGTACATCCCCGGCCGCGACCTGGCGGTGCCCTTCCTGGCGGCGGTGGACAACGACTACGACGGCGTCCTCACGCCGGTGGAGTACGTGGTGGACCCGGCCGTCACCGCGGGCCGCCGGTACGCCATCTACGACTACGAGCTGAAGACGAAGAAGGACAACGCCGTCACCGTGCGCGCTCCGGCGCAGATTCCGCTCCGTACGGCGGAAGACATCCGGAAGATGGCGCAGAAGATCTACCAGGCGCTCGACTGTCGCGACCTGGGCCGCATCGACTTCCGGCTCAGCGACGCGGGCGTGCCGTACTTCCTGGAGATCAACGCGCTGCCCAGCCTGGAGCCGGGCGCGGGCATCTACGCATCGGCGGAGCTGGACGGGCTGCACCTGGATGGCGTCATCAACTCCATCATCCAGAGCGCGGCGAAGCGGTACAAAATCAAGGACTCCGCGCGGCGGCAGGGCAAGCCCGCTCGCAAGACGGGGCCCTTGCGCGTGGGCTTCACCTACAACGTCAAGCGCGTGAAGCCCATGGCCAACGCGGAGGCGGTGGAGGACAGCGAGGCGGAGTACGACTCGCCCAACACGCTGCAGGCCATCCGCGAGGCGATTGCGTCCTGGGGTCACGAGGTCATCGACCTGGAGGCCACCGCGGAGCTGCCCACGGTGCTCTCCAGCACGCCGTTGGACATCGTCTTCAACATCGCCGAGGGCTTCAAGGGCCGCAACCGCGAGAGCCAGGTGCCCGCGATGCTGGAGCTGCTGGACATCCCGTACACGGGCAGCGATCCGGCCACACTCTCGATTGCCTTGGACAAGGCGCTGGCGAAGAAGATCGTCCGTCAGGCCGGCATCCTCACGCCCAACTTCCAGTTGATGGCCACGGGCAAGGAGCGGCTCAACAAGGAGTTCACGTCCTTCCCGCTCATCGTGAAGCCGGTGGCGGAGGGCAGCTCCAAGGGCGTCGTCACCAAGAGCGTCTGCCACAGCGAGGCGGAGCTGCGCGAAGTCGTGCGCGAAATCGCCGGCAAGTACCAGCAGCCCGCGCTCATCGAGGAGTACATCGGCGGGCGCGAGTTCACCGTGGGCCTGCTCGGCGAGCGCCGTCCGCGCGTGCTGCCGCCCATGGAGATCGTCTTCCTGGACAAGGGCGAGAAGAACCCCGTCTACAGCTTCCAGCACAAGCTCGATTGGACGGACCGCATCCGCTACGACGCGCCCGCCAAGCTGGAGCCCTCGCTGCTGGAGAAGCTGCGCACGGCGGCGCGAAGCTCGTTCATGGCGCTGGGGTGCCGCGACGTCGCGCGCATCGACTTCCGCATGGACGACAAGGGGCGCATCTACTTCATCGAGTGCAACCCGTTGCCGGGCCTCACGCCGGGCTGGAGCGACCTGGTGCTCATCGCGCAGGGCGCGGGCATGGACTACCGCGCGCTCATCGGCGAAATCATGGCCCCCGCCATCCGCCGCTACAAGGAGCGCGAGGCCCGCCGCGCCGCGACCGAGCACGCCTCCACCGTGCCGCACCACCACCACAAGGCCCACCCGCTGGACGAGCCCGGCGCGCTCGTCCCGGCGCCGGTCGCGGCTCCTGTCGTCACCACGCCGAACGGCAACGGTGGCAACGGCAACGGGGGGAACGGCAACGGTACGACTTCGCAGCACGGTGACGCGCCCCCGCGCATCGAAGCCAAGGCCTGACGACAGCGCGTGAAGCCCCGGATGTTCGGGGCCTCGCGGACCTGCACGCGGCCCGCTCCCGTTTTCACGCGGAGCGAGGCCGCGTTTTCATTCGTGCGCCTGAAGTTATTACGCGTTCGGAGTGGTTGACGGTGGGTGATGGTCCGCTAGTGTGCCCGGCATGGTGCACATCCCCGAGTACAAGGGACCGCGGGTTCGCGCTCGCGAGCTGGGTCTTCCGCTGGGCCGCTTCAAGCCCGGGAAATACAACGCCATCACCGACGTGGAGGGCGTGCTCGTGGGCCATTGCACGCTCATCAAGGGCGACGGGCCGCTGAGGCCGGGCCACGGTCCGGTGCGCACGGGCGTGACGGCCATCATGCCCAACATGGGCAACATCTTCATGGAGCGGATGACGGGCGGAGGCTTCGTGCTCAACGGCGCGGGCGAGGTCTCCGGCATGACGCAGCTCATGGAGTGGGGCCTCATCGAGACGCCGATTCTTCTCACCAACACCATGGCGGTGGGCGCGGTGTCGGACGGCGTGGCGCGCCACCTGGTGGAGCGCTACCCGGGCATCGGCGACGAGCACGACGTCATCATCCCCGTCGTCGGTGAGTGCGACGACTCCTGGCTCAACGACATCTCCGGCCGGCACGTGCGCGAGGAGCACGTCTTCGAGGCCATCCGCAACGCCGCCTCCGGCCCTGTGGCCGAAGGCAACGTGGGCGGCGGCACCGGCATGGTGACGTGCGACTTCAAGGGCGGCATCGGCACGTCCTCCCGCAAGCTTCCGGAGGTGCTCGGCGGCTACACGCTGGGGGTGCTGGTGATGTCCAACTTCGGGAAGATGCACAACCTGCGCGTGGGCGGCCTGCCCGTGGGGGAGGTCCTGGCGGAGAAGTTCAAGGGCGCCCCCACCCGGGGCAAGACCTACGGCTCCATCATCGCGGTGGTGGCCACGGACGCGCCGCTCTTGAGCCATCAGATCAACCGCCTGTGCAAGCGGGTGGGCCTGGGCATCGGCCGGGTGGGCAGCTACGCGGCGCACGGCTCGGGGGAGATCGTCGTCGGCTTCTCCACCGCGAACATCATCCCGCGGCGCACGCAGAAGATGGTCTACAAGCTCAAGCTCCTGCTGGATCAGCGGCTGGATCCGCTCTACGAGGCGGTGATGGAGGCCACCGAGGAGGCCATCCTCAACGCCATCTGCATGGCCACCTCCATGACGGGGGCCAACGGGAACCACTGCCCGGCGCTCCCCCTGGACGAGGTCCGCCGCTTCGTGGACGCCTGCAAGCCCATCTTCGCCTCGGTGAAGAAGCGGCCCCAGCAGAGCAGCGCCCCCGCCTCACGGGAGAAGCCCACCGACGAGGACCGGGAGGGGGAGGTGACGGTGTCCACCGCCCGACCCACCCAGGTCCGGGGGGCGGAGGGGATTCCCTTCCCGACC
>NZ_JABUMQ010000214.1:0-19326 GCF_013336645.1 Myxococcus sp. CA039A
CATCACGGAGAAGGTTCCGCGCGCGGGGTGCCCGTCCGCGGTGGTGCCCTCCAGCAGGTAGGTGACTTGC
The DNA here is from genome assembly GCF_013336645.1 of Myxococcus sp. CA039A. Lineage (NCBI taxonomy): Bacteria > Pseudomonadati > Myxococcota > Myxococcia > Myxococcales > Myxococcaceae > Myxococcus > Myxococcus sp. CA039A. Next base: position 71 of record NZ_JABUMQ010000214.1, read on the forward strand.
GACACGCCCGACTCGGACCGGGTGCCCAGTGAGACGGGGATGTCCACGCCCCGGCCTTCAGGAAGGATGTCCACACCCAGGTTCACCTCCTCGGTGTCCTCGGGCAGGGGCGGGGCATCGGGTTCCGGTGTGCGCGCTCGCAGCGCGGTGACGCGCTCCAGTCGCACGGGTCCCTTCCAGCGGTGGGACAGGCGGAAGCTCTGTCGGACCACGCCGTCCGCATCCTCCACGGGAAATCGCGGGGTTCCCACCGCCAGGATTGTGACGACGCCCTTCTTGTCGAAGTTCTCGAAGGTGCTGTCGAGGAGCTGAAGCGACGAGCGGCCCGTCACCTTCTTGCCCGTGGCATCGAACACGTCCACCCGGACGAGGTGCTGGACGTACATGGAGCGGGGACGCGTGACGTCGGGGCTCAACGTCTGGGTCACCATGGGCGTGCTCGTCGTCACCGTGTGTTGGTCGTCGAAGGTCCAGACGAACCGCACGGGCGTGAAAGAAGCCCGTGCGGCCTTGTCCCTTCGCGGTGGTTCGAGGATGCGCGCGAGGAACTCGAAGTCCTCCTCGGTGTTGGGGGCGCGCCGGGAGAAGACCTCGACCAGTCGCTCGGGCTCGCAGTCCTTCACGGTGTATCGGGGCACCTGCACGGTGGTGGCGACGTTGTCCTTGCCGAACACCGTCACGGTGGGCAGCTCGTACGTCCCATCCGGCTCGCGCCAGACACGCAGGGGAACGCGCATGCCAATGCCCGCGCCAATGGTGGTGTGGAGATAGGCGTCATTGCCGTCCGGCGAGTGCGCCCGGACGTTGATGAGGTTGTCCTCGCCGGAGCAGACCTCCTGCTTCTCCACCGTCACGCTGTCGATGATGGGGGCGGGCGCGGGTTTCGGTGCGGGGCGGACCACGGGTTCCACTTTCGTGGGCAGCACCGGAGCGGCGCTGGTGGGCGTGGGTGGAGGACGGTGGTCCGCCGCGGCGACAGGCGTGGCATCTGGCGGAGCGGGTGGCTCCAGGGAGAGCAACCCGCCGGCCACCAGCGCCGCGATTCCGAGACCGAGCATGAAAGTGAGTCTTCGGCGCCACCAGGGCGGTTCCGAGGGATTCATCCGGGGGCTCCTGTCGATTCAGTGGGGAAGAGCGCTTACTGCCAGCAGCCGTAGACGTTGCCGCCGGAGTTCCACTGGAGCTGGTGGGAGTAGTCGGAGGCCCACAGCGTGGTGGAGACGGGATGCACGCTCCAGCCGCCGATGCGGTCCGGGCTGATGGAGGTGGCGGTGGCGTTGGGGTCGTCGCGCACGCCCTTCCAGATGACGCTGCTGCTCGTGTCGCAGCGATTGGCGGACATGCAGTTGGCCACCTGGTTGCCGGCGTTGGTGCACACGTTCCAGAAGACGGGGCAGATGACGGTCAGCGCGGCGTTCTCGAACCAGCCGAGCGACTCCTTGCACTGGCCATGCACGCCCCAGTGGATGGTATTGGACGCGTTGGCGATGACCTCGTGCGGATAGGTGTGCGTGGTGACGAGGCCCCTGCCCGCGTAGTTGTGGGCGTAGGCGAGAAAACTCGAGCACATCATTCCGTTGTTGGCCGCGCCGCCGGGAATCTGGTGCGCCGACTCCACGTCCCTGTACTGGAACAACGAATACGGCACGCGCGCCCCGTTCCACAGGGGCCGGTCGATGAGCTGGCTGCCGTCGACGCGGGACACATCGCTGGCATACGGGTGGTTGAACCAGAGACTGTCCGCGATGCGCGCCGCGCCCGTTGCGTCTCCCAGTTGCCACGCGGTCCAGTCGGGGCCATGGCCATTCGCGTCGTACAGGTAATGGTAGATGCCGCCCTGGTTGATCTGCTCCAGCCCGGGGTAGCCGTCCCGGAGCTGGTTGATGTTGAGCGGTGTTCCGCAGACGGTGGGCCATGAGTTCTGGTCGGGGTCCCTCATGGTGGCGTGAGTCACGCCTCCCGTGGCGCCATGCGAGAGCATGGAGTGCGTGCGGAACTCGCCAATGGCATCAATCACATTGCGGATGGGACCTTCATCACTGCGACTGAACACCACCGCTCCGTTGGGGGCATTCCAGCCCGCCGCGGTGTAGCCGCACTCAGACGCGGCGGCGGGGAAGGTGGTTCCCAGCGCGGATACGGCCAGACAGCCTGCGAGGACTCGACGCATCAGATACTCCCGGACATGCGACGCTCCCGTGGGCCGGCCCCTCTGGCGACCCAGGCGTGACTCGGGGAGAGGTCCATGGGAGCGGGCTTCACCGATGCCTGGGAGCGAGCAGGGTACGCACGGTGTCTCGGCATTCCAGGCCGGACCCGGAGGGCAGTGTGACAGGGGACACGTGGTCAGCCCGCCGGGGCCGTGTGGACGTTGGATGGTTCACGCCGGAGGTGCTCGCGAGTGCCGTGGCGGGTTGCCGGAGCGGTGCGGGTTCGCAGACTTGGGGCACACGAGGAGGCGGACCCCGCATGGAGCTTCAGCCGGAGATGCATCGTTGGGATGTCACGCCGACGGAGGCGGTGGCGCTTCAGCGTCAGCTCAAGGAGCGCGTGGTGCTCCATCCGCCCGCGGGACTTCGGGTGGCGCGCATCGCGGGCGCCGATGTGTCCACGGAGAAGGGGAATGACACGGGGTTCGGCGGCATCGTCGTGCTGGACGCGGCCACGCTCTCTCCGGTGGCGCAGGCTGGCTCCGCGGTCACCCTCGGGTTTCCGTACGTGCCGGGCCTGTTGTCCTTTCGCGAGCTGCCCGTGGTGGCGGTCGCCTGGGAGCGGCTCACGGTGAAGCCCGACGTGCTCATCTTCGACGGGCACGGCATCGCGCATCCGCGCAGGCTGGGCATCGCGAGCCATGGTGGGTTGCTGTTCGGGATTCCCTCCATCGGCTGTGGCAAGTCCCTGCTGGTGGGGACGCACGGCAAGCTGGGGGAGGCGCGAGGTGCCACGTCACCCATCACCCACAAGGGCGAGGTCGTGGGGATGGCGGTCCGCACGCGCAAGGCGGTGCAGCCCGTCTATGTGTCACCGGGTCACCTGATGGACCTGCCCACGGCAGTGGAGCTGGTGCTGCGGGCCAGCCCGAAGTACCGCGAGCCGGAGACCACGCGCCAGGCACATCGGCTGGTGAATGCGCTGAGGCGCGCGGACGGTGAGGCCGCGGAGCTGGAGTGAGGCGACTCCCATGGATTTGACCGCCGGCCCATCCCCCTCTATGTCCGGAGTCCTCATGACGGGGTCGTGGTCCTGGCGCTGGGCTGCCCGGGCGGACGTCACCCCGGCCGCCTTCGCGGGAAGGAGTGCCAGGGCATTGGCACCGTACCCCGGAGGTGGTGAAGCGAGGGCGGGGGTCGCCATTGGGAGTGTCGATGCGGAGGCTGTCGTCACGGTGGAGTGAGCTGGAGTCCCATTACTCCGTGGTGGTCGTGGGGTCGGGCTATGGGGGTGCCATCACCGCCAGCCGGCTCGCACGCGCAGGTCGCCAGGTGTGTGTGCTGGAGCGCGGGCGCGAACTGCAGCCGGGCGACTACCCGCGCACGGAGGCGGACTTCGCCAAGGAATTCCAAGTCCACCTCGAGGCGGAGAGCGGCGTCGACCTGGGTCGCTCCACGGCCCTGTTCGAGCTGCACCGGGGTGGGGACGTGGCCGTCGTGACGGGCTGCGGTCTGGGCGGCACGTCGCTCATCAACGCCGGAGTCACGCTGCGGCCAGACCCTCGCGTGTTCCAGGATGCGCGCTGGCCCGAGGCGCTTCGCGCGGATGTGCCCGGCCGCCTCGAGGACGGCTTCACCTGGGCCGAGCGCATGTTGCGTCCCACGCCCTATCCCGAGTCCTCGCCGCCCCTGGCCTCGCTGGAGGCCATGGAGCGGGCCGCGCGCCACCTGGGGGGCACCTTCCGGCGTCCACCGCTGGCGGTCTCCTTCGAGGGCGGCGTGAATGAAGCGGGCGTGCGACAGGGCGCCTGCACGCTGTGCGGGGATTGCCTCACCGGGTGCAACCAGGGCTCGAAGAACTCCGTGCTGATGAACTACCTGCCGGATGCGCACCGCCACGGTGCGAAGCTCTTCACCGAGGTGGGGGTGCGCTACCTGGCGCGCGACGGCGGACGCTGGCGCATCTACTACCGGCCGATGAACAGCGGCCGTGAGCGCTTCGAGGCGCCGGACCCGTGGGTGACAGCGGACATGGTCGTGCTCGCCGCGGGGACCATGGGCACAGCGGAAATCCTGCTGCGCTCCCGCGCACTGGGCCTGCCGTTGTCGGGGATGCTGGGCCAACGCTTCAGCGCCAATGGCGATGTGATGGCCTTTGGCTACAACACGGACGTCCCCATCAATGGCGTGGGCCACGGGACGCATCCGGCGGAAGGTCGCGAGCCCGTGGGGCCGACCATCAGCGGCATCATCGACGCGCGTGCGACCTCCCGACAGGAGGACGGCATGGTCATCGAGAATGGCGCCATGCCGGGGGCGTTCGGAAGGCCGATGCTGGGGCTGCTCGCCGCCGCTGCCGCGGTGGGCGGGGAAGACACGGACGAGGGGCTGAAGGACAAGCTGGAGGAGCTTGCGCGCGTGGCGGAGAGCGCGGTGCGCGGGCCGTACCATGGGGCCATGCGGCACACGCAGACCTTCCTCGTCATGTCTCACGACGCGGGTATCGGTGAGCTGCGGCTGGAGGGCGACCGGGTTCGGGTGAACTGGCCGGACGTGGGCACGCAGCCGGAGCTTGCGCGGGTGGACAGTCGACTGCGCGAAGCCACGGCGGCCCTTGGCGGGACGTTCGTGCGCAACCCGCTGTGGAATCGACTCACCGGACATGAGGTCCTCTGCACGCATCCGCTCGGTGGCTGTGTCATGGCCGAGGACGCCAGCGCGGGTGTCGTGGATCATGAAGGGCGTGTCTTCTCCCACGAGGAAGGCACCGAGGTTCATGGCGGGCTCTATGTCAGTGACGGCTCGGTGATTCCGAGGCCGCTGGGGACCAACCCCCTCTTCACCCTCTCCGCCGTGGCCGAGCGTTGCGCCGCGCTGATGGCGAAGCGGTACGGGTGGACCATCGACTACACGCCCGCGACGGAGGAGCCGGACGTGGGAGCGCGGGTGCCAGTGGGCGTGCGCTTCACCGAGACGATGTACGGCTCCATCTCGGGCGCGGTGGAGGAGAACTCGCTCGTCGCCGGAGACCCGAAGCGCATCGACGCGACCCAGCTGCGCTTCATCGTCACGGTGGAGACGCAGGACCTGGAGCGGACGCTGGAAGACCCGCTGCATCCCCTGGGACTCTCTGGCGTGGTGGAGGCCTTGTCGTTGTCTCCTCGGCCCCTGACGGTGGAGCGAGGCGAGCTGCATCTGATGACGAGGGAGGCGGCGCGACCGGGCGGGCGGCGGATGCACTACCAGCTTCCTCTGGTGGCAGAGTCGGGCGAGCGCTTCTTCCTCGACGGCTATAAAGACGTCCACGACGACGCGGGCTTCGACCTCTGGGTGGACACGACGCGGCTGCTCGTGTCGGTACACCGGGGGAATGACGCCTCGGGGCCCTGCATCGCCCGGGGGCTCTTGCGGTTGAACGCGAAGGACTTCGCCGTGCAGCTCTCCACGCTGCGTGTGCCGAGTGCCCGAGACACCTCGCGTCGGCTGTCGACGCTGCTGCGCTTCGGGCGGTTCTTCTTCGGCGCGCTCTACGACACCTACGTGCGTAAAGCCGCGTAGCGGGCAGGGAGGCGGCGGCCCGCCTTCCATGCAGGTCGAGTGATGCTCCTCCGGTGGGCCGTGGGCAACCTGATGCCCACGAAGGCACATCGGGAGGACAGGTCATGGCGGACAAGCGGGAGCAAGAGGGCCGGCGGGCTTCACGAGAAGGCGCGCGCGGCGAGCTGCCCATCGAGGCCCGTCGTGCCCGGCGAAGCGCCGCGCACGCGAGCCAGACCTACCGGGCCTTCATCAAGCACCTGTGCGAGCGCGGTGGCATGTCGCCCGCGGTGGCGGAGCAGGCCGCGGTGTCCGTGCTCTGCGCGGTGGAGCAGCGCATCAACAGCGAAGAGACAGAGGACCTGGAGGCGCAACTCCCCAGCAAGCTGGCGGAGCTGTTGCACCGGTGCGAGCGCCACGAGGATGAACTGCCAGGGGGCTTCGGTCGCGAGGAACTGCTCAAGCGCGTAGGGGAGGACCTGGCGCTCAACCCGGACGCGGTGGTGCCCGTGGTGCGCGCGGTCCTCAACGCCGTGAGAGATCAGATCAGCGAAGGGGAAGCCGAGGACGTCATGGACCAGCTCCCCGAGGACCTCAAGGAGCTGTGGCGCCGCCCGAGCTGAGCGGGCTTCACGCGCGTGCCATGGGCGCGTGAGTCATGCCCGAGACCTCGCGCAGGGGCTCGGCCCACCAGGGCTCGTCGGAGACCCAGACATCGCGGCCCTCGACGCGGGCGACCATGCCGCCGGGGGCCACGACGGAGAAGCGCGGTGCGCGCCCGAGCGCCTCCGTCAGCGCGGTCATCGTTGTCTCATCCTCGGAGGAGAAGCCGAGCGGCCCCTCGGGATGACTGTGCGCCACCTCCACCAGTTCGTGACGCCAGTACCAGATGGCCTCCCACCGCGTGCGGGAGTCCGGCAGCAGGACGGGACTGTCGGAGGTCTCGCACCACAGCACCTCCTCGTCCTGGCCGATGAGCAGACAGACCTCTTGCGTCGACATGATTCTCCTCCTCTCCGCACGTCACGCGTGCCGGGTGATGACCAGGACATCCGTGTCGATGGCCTCGCGGATGACCGAGGGAAGGCTCTCCAGCGTCACCTCGCTGTCCGCTCCCGCCAGACACACGCCCGCGTCGACCACCTGGAGCGTGTTCGCGTCGACGACGGAGATGAAGCGCTCCCCCATGAAGGCAAACGTCACTTCCAGTTGATGTCCCCCCATCCGTCGATGGTTCAGCAACCGCGCCCCCGCGCCCTGGAGCGCGACCTCCGCGCGCGAGTGGTCGCCCACCGGCGTGCCTCGCCCGTGTCGAGCCCCCGTGAACTCGACCTGCCGCCGAGCCCGCTCCGCCAACTCCACGGCCCGCGCCCGCGCTGCCTCCGCTGTCTGCGCCGCCTGTGCTTGCACGCTCGCCGTGAGAAGCCGTGCCGCGAGCGCGCGCCGATGAGCCTCTCGCTCCGCGACGAGGGCACGCAGACAGGACTCCGCCTCGACCCGGCCCTGCTCGGCCACCCGCAGTACCCGGCCGCGCGTCTCCGCTGGCGCGAAGCGGATGTCGAGCGTCCGCGACGCCGACTCCAGCAGCGCATAGCCATAGGCCGCCCGCAGCGGCGCGCTCACGCCCTTCACGGTGGAGAGCGGCTGGCCCTCCTCCAGGGCTCGACGTGCCTGGTCCTCCGCCTCGCCCTCGAAGTCCACGCCGTCGAACAGCAGTGAACCGTCATGCCAGCGCCGGGCACTTACGGGCGCGAGCACGGCGGGCTCCTCCTCCGGCATCAACTCCAGGGGCTCGGCCACCGCGCCGTCGCGGACCAGCCGAGCGCCCCACATGTGACCGCGCACGCGCGGCAGCCTGTCCAGACCTTTTGGGCTGGCAGGCTCACGCGCCGTGGCCTCCCGCCCCTTCACCTCGAAGCGCCACCACCCCGGCGCCACGGGGGAGGTGACACGGAGGCGGCGCGAAGCGGTGTCCACGGTGCCGCCGCCCAGATACGGCAGCACCGCCGACTCCACCTTTCCGAGAAACTTCCGGTAGTCCACGCCGCCTCCTTGTCACCACGACTTCGGGTTCACGCCACCTTCAACAGCGGCGTGCGCATCACCCGCTCCACCCAGCCGGACTGGCTGGCACCAGGCTGCGTCGGCGCATCCAGCAGCGCCTTGAGCACCCGGGGGACCTGGTAGGGGTCCGCGAACTGGTCCACGTTCACCTCGCTGAAGGGCACCTTCATGAAGCTCGCGCACGTGCGAACCGTGTTGCCACGGCCCCCCGCCACGCTCACCAGCAACGCCAGCGCCGCCACCGTGTAGCCGCAGTCCCGGAACGCCCGGGCGAACTGGTCTCCCGCCTCGCCCGCCTCGTCGCCCACGACGATGACCACCAACTTCGCCCCCTCCGGCACCTTCACGCCGTCGCGGTGCAGGGCATGCACCCCGGCCGCGTGAGTCGTGCCGCCCGACGCCTTGAGCCGCTCGAGCATGTGCTGCACCGCCGTGCGGTTGGACGCCTTCGGCTTGAGGACGGTGCCCATCGTGTCGAACGCCGCGATGTGCAGCTTCTCCATCGGGAAGCCCGCGAGGATGCGCGCCAGCGCCTCCTTCGAGTTCTCGATGGCGCCCTCCATGGAGCCCGACTTGTCGATGAGGAACATGACCCTCACGTCGGTCTCCGCCGTAGCCTCCGCCACCGCCTGTCGTGCCGCGTTGTCGCTCGCCTCCTCCAGCTTCTGGCGCAGCACCTCGCTGCGCACGTTCTTCGCGATGTTCAGCGCGCGCTGGTCCGTCGCCGTCTGGACGGCCTTCTCCCAGCGCCCGCGCACGGAGGGCTCCGCCAACAGCCCCAGCTCCTCGAGCGTCGGCGTCATCAGCCGCAAGTCCCTGTCCGACAACGAGGGCAGCAGCGCCGCCATGATGGCCGGAGTCATGCCCAGGTCCTTCGGCAGCCGGCCCACCACTTCCTTGTAGGAGAGGCGCTCCAGCTCGATCCACTCGCAGATCTCCGCCTCCGACAACCCGTCGAAGCGCTGGCTCTTCACGAGCGTCAGCCCGTTCAGGCCCACCGTGCGGTGCCCGCCCTCGGACTGCTTCTGCTTCCAGCCGAGCACCTCGAAGAAGCCCTGCGCGCGCGGCTTGTACCCCGCCTTGCGCGCCAGCTTCTTCAGCGTCTCCTTGTAGCCCGCCTTCACCAGGCCCTGGAGCATGGGCAGGTTGGCCTCACGCGCCGCCAGCCACCGGGACGCCACGCGCTTCCAGCGGCCCATGGGCGCCTTGCGGGACGCGGGGTCTCCGAAGCCCGCCTCGCGGTTGAGGCGCGCGATGTCCGGCAGCTCGAGCAGCTCCGCCACCCGCAGCACCGCCTTGGGCGTGAGCATGCGCGTGGACTTGCGCTCGTAGTGCAGCACCATGGCCTCGCCAATGGCGCGCCAGTCGTCGTCGTGGAACGCCACCTTCCCGTCCTCGCCGACCACGGGCTGACCCGCGTGCTCCTGCACCAGCATGAGCGCGCACGTGGCCACCTTCAGGTCACGCCAGTCCGTCTGCGTCAGCGCGTACGACGCGAAGTGCGCCATCAGCTCCGAGTTGAGTCGGTGGATGTCCAGGAGCTGCCGGTAGAGCCGCACCGCCGCGGGCACGAAGAGGCCCGGCTTCACGGGCTTGCCGAGCGTGCGCTGCGCCGGGGTGGCGTGCGCCGCGGCCACCCACGTGCCGTTCACGTCCAGCCCGGGCCGGTTGTGCCACAGGTGCGCGGAGCCGCTGAGCACCAGGTCCAGCAGGCGCTCGGCGGGGCCACGCTGCGTCTCGGGCAGCAGCGGGGTGTTCTGGTTCGCGGTCGTCATGGGGTGCCACCTTTCGGGACGTGCGGCGGGTCAGGCGCGGGGCGGACCCCAGGCGCAAAAGGGCGTGAGGGGAGTGCACCGCGCGTGGAACGCACGGGGGCCTTTCGTGCACCAGGCACGGCCACCCGCGCGAAGCTGGGATGAGAGGGAGAGAGGGTGCGCCCGAGTGACGAGGCCTGTGTTGCTGGATTGAGTGTCCAGTGTTCTGCCAGTTGAACTACGAGGCCTGACGGCCTCGGCGGGACTCGAACCCGCATCTCTCAGGCGTGTCTGGCCCCGTCGGCCGGGCGCGAAGCTGTATGCGCAACCGCCACCGGGTGGCGGTCAGGCGCGGGTGCTCAGGAGTAGACGCACACGTCGCCGTGGATGGGGAACCGCGCGACGTCCTTGCCACCCTTGTAGCTTCTCCGGGCAGGCACCGAGACGAGCTCCCACGTGGGCAACACCACCGCCGTCAGTGAGCGGCCATACACGCAGCCGGTGTCGATACCCACCGCGTGCTCGGTGACGAGCGGCTGGTCGAACACGGTGTGTCCGAAGATGACCCGCTCTGGCCCCGTCCAGTGGTGGGTCCAGAACTTCCATCCCGCCGGTGCCTTGGACGGCCAGCAACTCTTCTTGCCGGGCGGCTGGATGCACTGGGCGTGGAGCAGGTGGTAGGGGTCCTGCTTCTCGACAGGCAGGTGGGGCAGCATGCCGGCGTGCACGACGATGGCGTTGTGCTCGGGCAACCGGAGGTAGTGGGGCAGCCCCGCCATCCAGTCGAAGTGCTCGGTGTCGAGCGCCTGGCGCGTCGCCAGGTGGTCCGGCAGCAGCCGGTCATCCTCGCGGTGGCGCTGCTGGAGGTGCTTCTCCTCGTGGTTGCCGAGGATGGCCTCGTGCCGCATCGCCAGCTCCACGCACTCGCGGGGCTTGGGGCCCCGGTCCACCAGGTCCCCGGCGAAGATGACCCGGTCGCTGGACGTGGCCCCCACCTTGGCGAGCAGCTCCAGGGCCTCGTCGTGGCAGCCGTGGAGATCTCCGATGACGATGGTGCGGGGGGACATGACACGGTTCCTTGAAAGAAGAGTGAGCGCCCGAGTCGAGAGGCCGGTGGGCTGAGTTTGGAGTTCAGTGCCGGACCGCCGGCGTCACCCACCGGGTGGCGGGTGCGTGGAGTCGAACCACTGCGTGTAGGGCCTCTCGGGCCGGGCGCTCGAAAGCGTTGCGGCCAGGGACGCGGCCTTTCCGGGTTCCTGACGAGGAAATTCCCGCTCCCCCACCCGCATTCTCCTGGGGGATATTTGTCAGGAAACCGGCGCCCCGCGGGTCGGGCCTCCCTGGGTGCTCCGTCTGTCCGGTCGTCCGGGTGGCCGGGGTCCTCTGCTCCACTCGGAGGCTGCCTGCGGATGCCAACGTGGTACCTTGCCGCGCCACATCCCTGTAACCCCATCTCCCGGGGCGGTTCTCCGGGCACAGCCCTCAGGTCCTTCCGGTGTTCGAGCAGCTCACGGATGACGAATTGTTCGCGGAGGTGGTCCGCCGCCGCGCCACGGGCGAGCCCATTGGAGGCCCGCTCGGTACGTTGGTTCAGCGATGGAACCGGCCTGCCCGGTACGTCATCAGCAAGATTCAGGCGAGCTACGGCCGTGGGTCCCCAGCGGACTCGGACGAGCTCTTCCAGGACGCGGTCGGTAAGTTCCTCGACCGCGGGTTGGATCAGTTCCGTGGCATCTCCCAGCAGATGCCGGGCCGGAGCGCGTCTCCCAAGACGTTCTTCCTGCGCATCGTCAAGCACGTGGCCATCGACTTCTACCGGAGGCACCGCGAGGAGCTCGCGGCGCCTTCGTCGGACCCCGATGACGCCATGGAAGAGTCGCCGTCCGAGCGGTCTCGCGCCGTGGAGATGGGCAGGAGGACCGAGGAGCGGGCGGACGCCCAGGAGCTGTATTGGGCCGCGTTCGCACGACTCCAGCAGGAGCACCCCAAGGAAGCCTCGGCATGGGAGCTGTATCACCACGAGGACGTGGAGGATCACGAGGAATGCGCGCGTCGCTTGAACATCACCGTGGTCAATTCCTACAAGCGCGTCAGTCGCGCCCAGGCCTACTTGAAGCTCTACCTGCTGGATCTCCAGCGCGAGTCGCCACGAGGGGAGGAAGCGTGAGCCTCCTTCCCGGTCACACCCCGGGGTATTCAGGAGGAATGAAGTCATGAAGACCGATGCCATGTCTCGCTACGCCGCCCGTCGTTCTGTTCTCACCGCCGGGTCCACCTCACCAGGAGTCGTCCTCGAAGCCGCGGGGGACTTGTTGAGGAGGGCGACCCGGCTGGGGACAGAAGGTGTGGAGGCCGCCCTTCGCGGCCTCGGTCGACCGGGGGTGGAGACCTGGCTCCAAGCGCAGAAACCGCAGGCGCTCCAGCCCGTGCTGTTGAGGGCCGCGGAAGAAGCGATGGAAGTGGCGCTGGACGGCGGGGACGAGGCGGAAGTGTGGCGGGCCTCGGCGCTGGAGGGACTTGCCGCTCGGGACAGGGCCGCCTCCGCCGCATTTGCGCTGGCCGCCTGGGAGGCCCTCCACGGTTCCTTGGACGGTGAGGGCGCTCGAAATCGAGACCGCTATCTGGAGTCGCTCGGGAGCCTGGATTCGTCGCTTCGTCCCAGAGCGCGTTGGTTCATTCCCCTCAACCCGCAGCGTCGGCAGGAGTTCGAACTCCTCGACTCGGCGGAGCAGGACAAGGCCTGGTGGTTCGCTTCCCGGGCCGGCTGCGATGACCTGGTGGCCACCTGGACAGGCGCGCCCCAATCGCCCACCCCCCACATCCAGGGCTGTGCCGAGTGCCGCGCGGACATCGCGGATGCGGCGCCCGTGGATGCGCCCCCGCGTCGCCATCTCACGCAAGATGACCTCTGGCGCTTCGACATGGGGATGATGTCCTCGGACGAGCGCGAGCGGATGGATGCGCACACCGCGCGCTGTGGCGAGTGCGCCCAGGCGGTGCTGGCCTTGGGCGAGGGTGACGACGCGATTGAGGAAGCCCTGGAGATGGAGGAGGGGGACGGGACGATGGCCCGCTCCGCGCGCTCCTCTCGCGAGCCGGTGTCGCAGCGCCCCTCCGCGGCGCGCCACCCGGAGCACCGTGAGATTCTGGAAGAGCGGCGGGAGTTCCGCGTGGTGCTGGTTCGCGAGCGTCAGCGCGTCAAGCTGCTCGTGCAGCCCCTGGCGGGCCGGACGGTGACGGCGGCGGTGTTCCTCAGTCCCGGCCGTCCCTCGCTCAAGCCCACGTCCGGGCCGGAGGGTCTGGCCTTCGACCTGTCCACGGCGTCTTCCACCGGCGCGCGCTCCGCCCACCTCACGGTGCAGGCTGGCGGCGAGACGCTGGAGCGCGACTTCGCCTTCTGACTTCGCGGGACGGGGCCCTCGCGGTGAGCGCGGGGCCCCACTGTTCCCGGGTTGCTACTGATTCGGAGTGCCGGTGCGCTGCGTGTCGAGCGCCTCCCGGCTGAGCACGGGCGGCTGCGGAATGGGGAAGTTGCGAGCCGGCGTGGAGCGGCGGAAGCCGTTGGCCAGGAAGGCCGTGACGAGCTGGGCCGGCGGAGGCCGGGTGCCCAGCGCCGCGCCGCACACGTCGATCTGGTCCATGATGCGCGGCCCTTCGTTGACCTGGTAGCGGTTGCAGGTGCTGTCCACCGCGGCATTCTTGTCCCGCTGCAGCTCGCGCGTCAGCCGGCCCCACTTCATGGTGAGGGTGTCCGGAGAGAGCATGATGCTGACGGGCTCTCCGCCCCACGTGCCGTCGATGAGCGTCTTCGAGGTGCCGGCCCGTACCTTCAGGTCGAGCTGACGCTGGCCGAAGGTGCCCGTCACCTCGATGCCGTGCTCGTAGATCTCCTCGGAGAGGATGCTCACCCAGACGCCATCCGTGCGCCGGGTGTACGGCTTGTCCGCCGCGACGCGGCCATGGTTGAACCAGACGTCGCCCACGCGGCCCAGGGGGACCTGGTCGTTCTTCGCCACGGGCGCGACTTCGTCCAGCCCGGCGGGGCCGGTGGAGGCGACCACCGGGCGCGCGGCGAGCAGGTCCGTCACGGGCACCGTGTTGTCCACGATGTCGAAGCGCACGCCGTCCAGCCACGCTTGCCCCGTGCCGCTCATGATGAGGCCGGCCATGATGGTGGTGGCCTCCTTGGGGACGTCCAGCACCACCTCGTAGCGCTTGCAGCCACGGGTGCCGACCAGCGCGCGCGACTGCATGTTGTCGAAGGCGAGGGGCTGCTTCGGGTCCGGCCCCTCCACGCGCATCCACAAGCCGGCCCAGCCGTCCACGTCCTCCACGCGCGCGGCGGCGGAGAAGCGCAGCCGCTTGCCGCGGAAGTCCTGCGCGCCAAAGGCCTGCATGAAGGTGCCGTAGCCCGCCTCGTCGAGCGACAGCGAGCGCAGGTACGCGCTGCGAGCGCCCTCGCAGGGCGCGCTGTTGTCCACGCCGGCCTCGTAGCGCTTGGGTGCGCTCTCCGTGACGTACCAGCCGACTGGCAGCTTCGGGGCGCCGCCCGACGGCTGCGCCAGGGCCACCGGAGCGGCCAGGGCGAGCAGCAGGGCGACGAGTTTCTTCCGGAAGTCCATGGCGGGCGTCCTCACAGCGACACGGGCTGGCGCGCGCTCAGCGCGCCTTCGGGGAGGCCGGTGCGGGCCTCGTAGCGGGGGACCTCGGCGGTGCCCCCGGGATTCATGACCAGCAGGCCGCGCTCGGCGGCCTTGCGCGTGCAGAAGTCCTGCGTGGCCAGGTCCGGACAGGCGACGACGTTCGTCTTCGTCGGGGAGTCGCCGTCATCCAGGTCCACGGCCACCATGGGCGGCCGTGGATCGAGGCTGTCGGGCAGCGACGGATGGGGCGCCTTGTCGCCGGTCAGCAGCACCAGTGCGAGCGAAGCGGCGGCAGCGAGGGCCGCGATGGCCGCGCCCGTCACCGCGCGTCGCGCGTGCCACGCCGCGGGGCGGATGACGCGCTCTTCCTGGGGGAAGGTGCTGGCCGCCTCGGTGAGCTGTTCGGACAGGAGGGCCTCTTCCTGCAGCAGCACGGCGCAAGGCTCACACTCCAACGTGTGGGCCTCCAACGCCGCCGCCTTCTCCGGGGCCAACGCGCCCAGGATGTATTGCTCCGCGGAGTCGCGGGTCAGGTGGGGCTTAAGCATGGGTCTCCTCCTCGAGCGCGGTCCGCAGCTTCTTGCGGACCTCGCACAGGATCTGCCGCACGCGCTGGACGGAGAGACCGACCTTCGCGGCGACTTCGGCATGGGGAAGCTCCTGGCCGTCACAGGCCAGGAGAAACACGCTCCGCGCGCTCGGCGACACCTGGGCGAGCGCGGCATGGGCGCGGGACAGCTGCTCTTCGGAAAGCAGGCGACGCTCGGCGGACACGGAGGGGTCCACCGGGTGCTGGCGCTCGGGCAATTCCTCCACCGCCCCGGAGATGGACTCTCGCCGGACGCGGCGGGCATCGTCCGCGGCCAGGAAGGCCGCCTGGGTGAGGGCGAGGTTGGGCAGGCGCAGCTCCGTCAGCAGCCCTCGCTGCTGTTGTTGGATGAGCCGGGCCCACGTCTCCTGGGCCAGCTCGTGCGCCCGGTCCACCCGGACGCCTCGGGCCAGGAGCGATACCACGACGCGGCGGTGGTGGCGCGCAACCAGTGCGTCCCACGCGCCCCTGTCCCCGGCGAGGGCCTTGCGCGACAGGGACTCCTCGTCCGTCCCGCGCGACGCCTCCATCGGCTCCTCGGCTTCCCTCGGTAGTCGAACCGTCGTCATCCGCAGGCCCTGCACGGCTGCACTCATGCCGTCTTCCCGTCGCTCTGAAGCGTCTCCGGGACGTGGCCGCTCCCCGGTGCCCGGGTAACGTGTGTCCGAGGCGGACATATCGTCGGATGCCGGGAGGGTGTGCGGAGGGGTAGTCAAGGGTCAGTTGATGGCGGGGCTTTCCCCTGAGGACCAGGGGAGGTTGGAGAGGCGGACGACGCCCTGGCACCGCCCACACATCCGCCCCTGTTCGTCGTACACGCGGGCGGTGGCGAAGAGGAGGGTGAGGCCCTGGCTGTCGATTTCGGCCTCCACGCGAATGTGGTCGCCGGTGACGGGCCGCTCGAAGCTCATGGAGAGCTGCACGGTGGCGCAGCGGCGGCTGGGGTCCACCAGCGCGCCACAGGTACCGATGGCCAGGTCGAAGAGCGCGGCGAGGATGCCGCCGTTGACGGCGGCGGCGCTGCCCACGCCCCCTCGGTGCTCTGGCCGCAGCTCGAGTAGGGAGACGACGACCTTGCGGCCTTCGGGGAAGGACACGATGGCGCCGAAGTGACGCATCGTCAGGCTCTGGTTGAAGAGCTCTGCGTAGCGGTCCAGCGCGGCCTGGGTGGGCCGCGACGGAGGACCTGAGGGGGAGTCGGACATGGTGTTTCGCCCTTTATACCCGAGGGCGAAAAGCCAGGGGACCGGCCGGGCGTCCGGGTGTGGTGGAAGGCCGCCCACCGGACGGAGAAAGACGTTAGAAGCACAGGCCCCCTCTTGAGTCCCACCGTGAACGCCCACGAATCCGCCCTCCTCGAAGACCTGAACCCTCCCCAGCGCGAGGCCGTGCTCCACCAGACGGGCCCTCTCCTCGTCCTGTCGGGCGCCGGCAGTGGCAAGACGCGCGTCATCACCCGCCGGGTGGCGCACCTGGTGAAGGTTCAAGAGGTCTTCCCGTGGCGCATCCTCGCCGTCACCTTCACCAACAAGGCGGCGCGGGAGATGCGCGAGCGCCTGGTGCAGTTGCTGGGGCGTCAGGCGAACGACCTGGTGGTGAGCACGTTCCACTCGGCCGCGGCGATGATTCTGCGGCGCGAGGCGGAGCACGTGGGGCTCACCCGCTCGTTCGTCATCTACGACGATGGGGATCAGCTCAACGTCGTGAAGCGGGCCATGCGGGAGGCGGGGCTGGAGCAGTCCATGCAACCGCGCGAAATCCTGAGCCGCATCGACCAGGAGAAGAACGCGGCCCGGCTGCCCGAGGACATGGAGGTGGCGCCCGGTGACGAGCGCGGCCAACTGGTCCACAAGGTGTACCGCGCCTACCAGGACCGCCTGCGCGCGGCCAACGCCGTGGACTTCGGCGACCTGCTGCTCCTGCTGGTGACGCTGTTCCGCAAGCGGCCGGAGGTGCTGGAGAACTACCGGCGCCGCTTCCACCACGTGCTGGTGGACGAGTTCCAGGACACCAACCCCGTGCAGTACGCGCTCCTTCAGCAGTTGGCTCCGCCCCCGTCGGCGAACCTGGTGGTGGTGGGGGACGACGACCAGTCCATCTACCGCTGGCGCGGCGCGGACGTGGACAACATCCTCAACTTCCCCCGCGAGTACCCGGGCGCGAAGGTGGTGAAGCTGGAGCAGAACTACCGCTCGGACCGGAACATCCTGGACGCGGCCTACGAGGTCATCCGGAAGAACACGCGACGGATGGAGAAGAAGCTGTGGTCCGACCGGCCCGCGGGCCAGACGCTCCAGCTCATGCTCAACCGCGACGAGCGGATGGAAGCGCAGGAGGTCGCTCGCCAGATTCTGGCGCTCCAGCGCGAGGGCTTCATCAAGTACTCCAGCATGGCGGTCTTCTACCGCGTCAATGCGCAGAGCCGCGTGCTGGAAGAGGGACTGCGCCTGGCGCGCGTGCCGTACACGCTGGTGAGCGGACGCAGCTTCTATGACCGCGCGGAAGTGCGGGACGCCTCCGCGTATCTGCGGTTGATGGTGAACCCGCGCTCGGACGCGGACCTGCTGCGCATCATCAACACCCCGGCGCGTGGAATCGGTGACACCACGGTCGAACGGGTGACGGACCACGCCAACACCCAGGGGCAAAGCCTCTTCGAGGTCCTCGCCGAGCCGGAGCGCATCCCCGCGCTGAACTCCACGGCGGTGAAGCGGTTGCGCACGTTCCACGCGCTGCTGAAGTCCCTGAACGTCTATGCGCAGGGAACCACGGACGCGGCGAGCGCCGTGGACGAGATGCTGCGCGAGACGAAGCTGGTGGAGACGCTCGTCGCGGAGGGCAGCGACGAGGCGACGACACGCGCGGAGAACCTTCGCGAGTTCCTGGGCGCCGCGCAGGAGTTCGACCTGAACCGCGCGGCTGCCGCCGTGGCCGCCGCGGCCCATCCTCCTCCAGAGGTGCCGCCCGAGGTGGATGCCGCGCCGCTGTCGGCGGACACTCCGCCGCTCCAGGCGTTCCTCGAGCAGATTTCGCTGGTGGGTGACGCGGACGCGGAGGTCGGCGAGGGCCGGGTGGCGCTGATGACGCTGCACGCGGCGAAGGGCCTGGAGTTCGACGCGGTGTTCCTCACGGGTCTGGAAGACGGCGTCTTCCCGCACTCACGCGCATTGAAGGGCGAGGACCCGGACAACGGGGAGGAGATGGCCGAGGAGCGGCGCCTCTGCTACGTGGGCTTCACCCGAGCGCGCAAGCGGCTCTTCGTGAGCCTGGCGCAGTGCCGCTCGCTGTTCGGTGAGCTGCGCTACAACCCGCCCAGCCGCTTCCTGCGAGACGTGCCGCCCAAGTTGTTCGGCATCAGCGAGCAGGATGTGCCAGAGCCGCCTCGGCCCGCTCCCGTGGCCCCGCGCAAGCGGAGCTGGGACGAGGACGACGGGCCGCGCATCGACCGTTCCTATTCGCAGGCGTCGGACATGGACGCGGTGAGCGGAGACGTGCGCGGCATGCGCGTGCGACACGAGCAGTTCGGCGTGGGCCGCATCGTCGCCACGGATGGCTCGGGGCCGAACGCCAAGGTGACGGTGGAGTTCGGTGGCGCCGTGGGGCTCAAGCGCGTCATCGCCCGCTTCCTGATGCCAGGCTAGCGAGGGACGCGCGGGGTTTCTTCCGCGCCCGAGTGAGGAAGCCGTGAGGATGAACCGCCAGATGGAAATCTGGTGCCTTTGACCGCTTGGCTATCCCTCCTGTGACGGAGGGAGCTGGATTCGAACCAGCGAAGTCCGAGAGCGTGTAGGGCCTCTTCTGCCGGGCGCGGGAAGAGGACGCCCGTCCGCGGGGCCTCCTGACAACGTCGCGCCGGGAAACTTCACGGCCGGCGCTCAGGCTCCGGTGGGCGCAGCTTCCACGACAGCACCCGCCCATCCTGGCCGAGTACGAAGACCTGCTCACCCAGGACCACCGGCCGCGAGCGCAGCGCGGTGTCCGTGCGGAGGGAGAACGCGCGCTCCCACGTGGGTTGCTTCAAGGCCAGGAGCCGTCCCTGTCTTCCGTGGGTGGGCACCAGCAGCACGTCGCCGGGGGCCTCCGCTACGTGGGTGGTGAGCACATCCGGCAGTCCCACCCGCGCCACTTCCTTCCCGTCCTCGGGCGACAGCCCCACCAGCACCGGTGCATCCTCTACGCGCGCCCCCACCCACAGCAGGCCCAGGGCCAGGGAGGGAGGGCTGGTGAGGTCCTTCGCGGGGCTCTGCTCCCACAGCGGCGCGCCGTCCTGGGCCCGCAAGGCCCAGACGCGCTTGTCTCGCGTGCTGGCGAAGAGGGCCTCCCCCCTGACTTCCAGTCCCAGGACGCCCCGGACCTCCTGCCGCCAGACCCGGGCTCCATCCGCCGTGGACAGGGCCACCAGCCCCACGTCGCCGAGCGCCACCACGAGCCGCCCGTCCACGAGAACGGGGGAGGGGAGCCCGCGACCGGCGTCCAGGTGGGCCTCATCGGGCCTGGGGGCGGGGGTCTTCCACCGGAC
>NZ_JABUMQ010000215.1:0-19287 GCF_013336645.1 Myxococcus sp. CA039A
GTCTCCATGCTGGTAGGTGCCAGCAATACCGTGTGCGACGTTTGCCCGCCCGCCCGCTCCGAAGCGCGCGACGCATCACCCGCGAGGCGTCCGTGTGCCTCGCCTGCGCACCGGACCTCTCCTGTGAGGGAGGCGCGCTTCCCAGCCCGGGCAACGCGCACCTCGCTCCTTGGGCTTCAGCGCCAGAAGCCCACGGACAGGCCGACGTTGGTGTAGCGGCTCGCCAGGTCGAACGAGGTGCTGATGGACCAGTCCTCCCAATAGCGCAGGATGAAGACCTCGAAGCCGCCGGTGAGGTGGGGGCGGGGCGGCCGACCGTCGAAGGGCGAGGGCTCCGCGTACACGCCCGCTCGCAGCCGAATCATCCCCGGCACCGTGTCGTGCTCCACGCCCAGTCGGGGGGCGAACTCGGAGCCGTGGCCCACGCGCTCCTCCTCCGCCGTCGACGCGAAGCTGCGCAGCGGCACCGCGTTGTCCACGCCGGACAGGAGGTCCACCTGCGCGCTGATGAGCCACCGTCCCGCCGGAGCATCCTTGGGTTCCTCTTCCGGCACCGGCAGCGCGTCCCCTTCGATGACGAGCTGACGTCGGGCTGCGGGAGACAGGCGGTTGTAGCGCTCCGCGCCCTCGCCCAGTCGCCAGCTCGCGCCCACCGACAGCACCGCCGGGGACACCACCGCGCCGAACAGCGTCCGGTCCGCCAGCACCGGCGCCTGGCCTTCCTCTCGCCTCCAGTCCGCGACGACCTCCGGCCGCACCGTCACACCCATGCGCCAGGGACGGCCATGCGGGCGGTACAACATGTCCACCGCCACGCCCGTGTCGCCGTAGCGCAGCTCCGTCCCGCCGGATTGCAGCCGGAAGGACGCCTGCGCCGCGTAGATGCCCAGCGCGAGGATGAAGTCGTCCTGTCCGAAAGACACCGCTCCGGCCAGCACCGACTGCGTCAGCGACACGCGGATGCGCTCGCTGTCCCCGGCGCAGGCCTCCGTCGCGCAGTAGGAGACGGCGCTGTTGCGCAGCGCGAAGCCGATGCCGAAGCGCTTGTACTGCAACAGCAGTCCGCCCAGCAGTTGTCGCCGGTCCTGCGACTCGTCCGGACGCCCGTCGTTGTCCACGTCGCGCGCGCGTCCGCTGGTGAACGGCAGGTCCAGCCAGGACAGCGTGACGCCCAAGTCCCAGTCCTTCTCCAGCGCGGGGCCCCGGTGGGCCAGCGCCGCCAGGTTGCTGGGGAACCCCGCCGCGCCCTCGGCGATGCCCACGTAGGCGCCGCCCAGCGCGACCACGCGCGCCGAGCCCAGGAGCGCGCCGGGATTGAAATACAGCCGCTCCGGACGCGGCTGGGTGGGCTCCTCGTCTTGCGCCCAGGCCGCGGGCGCGAGGCCCAGCACCGCGCATCCGCCGAGCGCGCGAAGCCATCCGTTCCACCGCGTCGAGCTGCCCATCCTGGAGTCCATCACGTTGTTGGAGGCACTCACCGCGAAGTGCCTCACCGAGCCCGCACCACCTCGGCGAAGAGCCGGTCGGCGTCCGCGGCCAGCGCGGTGTCGCGGAACGTGAGGCCCCCGGCGTCGTGCGTGACGAGCGCCAGCGTCACCTTGCGCCACCGGATGTCGATGTCCGGGTGGTGGTCCGCCTTCTCCGCCGCCTGGGCCACCTTCTCCACGAAGGCGATGCCCGCGAGGAAGGAGGGTGCCTCGTACGTGCGGCGAATCATCCCGCCCTCATGCTTCCAGTCGGGATGCTGGGTGAGGAAGGACTGGAGCGCCTCGGGAGCGAGCAGGGTGCGGTCGTGGGCCATGATGACCTCCTTCATATCCGCTCTCGCGCCCGAGGGAAGCCATCCGAATGGCGACGTCAGGGGGTGGACGTCCACGGGTGGATGCGCAGGTCGGTGAGCCCGTCCAGGTTCACCGTCCAGGTGAAATGGTCCGAGACGCGTGTAATGCCGGTGTTCGTTCCCGGGCCGGGCAACAACACGAGCAACAGCGCGTTGCGCTCCGTGTCCCAGCGCGGGGTGGCGGCCGGTCCGGTGCTTCCGAAGGAGGTGATGACGGGCAGGGCAGGGCCCGCGCGCAGCTCCGGCACGGAGACGGAGAGCCCGTCACCCAGGGCCAGCACGCCTTCCTCCACGAGGCCGCGCTCCGCTGTCACCAGGTGGCGATGCAGGACGCTGGTGAACCCTCGCGGGGTGGAGGTCACTTCGCGCGTCCACAGCACGCCGTCGCCATGGCCCAGCGGCTCACCGGCGAGGACCTGGCAGGGCTGGCCCGACACGGGGACATAGTGGTCCTGCGCGTCGAGCTGGAAGGGGCAGGCCCGCGTGCGCGCGAGGAAGGTCACCGGCTCCTGGAAGCGGCTCACCAGCCACAGCGTCGGACCCACGCGCATGGCGATGACCTGCGTGGAGTCCGAGCCGAAGGCCAGCCCGGGCTGCTCGGTCCACTTGGACGTCCGGGCGACGCTGAGCCCCAGCTCCTCGGTGAAGGTGTAGCGGTACAGGGTGGTGGCATCCAGCACCAGGTACTCGGTCTCCGTGGCGAGGCGGGTGTGGGGGGAGACGTCCGTCGCCATGCTGGTGGGGTAGAGCGCGCTGCCGGCGCGCACCAGGGGCCCCTCGCCTGTGTCGACGAAGCGGCGCACCTGACCCTCGACCATCGTCCACACCACGTCACCCACCACGGCCGTCGAGGGGCGATAATCCCGGCCCACCGTCTGCTCTGGGAACCCCGACCCCCGATGGGCCCGGCCGTCACACACCCAGGTGCCGCTGCTCGTGCGGTCCAGGTGCTGGCACTGGGGCACGCCGGAGAGCCTCGCCACGGAGGGGCGCTGGCGCTCGTCCTCCGCCACGTACACGTCGAACTGGCTCAGGCTGCCCACCGGCGCGAAGGCGACGATGACGTGGTAGCGGCCCGTCATCGTCGGTGTGAAGCGGAGCGTGGCCCCCCAACCGGAGGTCAGCTCCACCGTGGCCTGCACGGGGAGGTTGTCGGGGTCCTGGACCTCGGCGGTGACGGACTCGGGGAAGCTGCCCTCATCGAGGGCGCAGTTCATGTTCGGGTTGGCGGTGACGCGCAGGCTCGCTTCCTCGCCCACCGGCACGAGCACCAACGGCGGAATCGGGCCGATGGGGTCGCCGCTGATACACGACTCCGGCGGCACATCGCCCGGGCAGCCCGCACCGACAACCAGGGCGAGCATGGCGGCGAGCAGCGGGCCTGTGCGCGCCCCCCGGCTCATGCGCGCTCCACCGCGCGCTTCCACTTGCCCAGGTGACGCTCGCGCAGGTCGGCCTTCATCTTCGGCTTGAAGACCTTGTCCGCCTTCCACGCGCGGCGGATGGCGTCCGGACTGTCCCAGACGCCCGCGCCCAGGCCGCCGAGGAACGCCGCGCCCAGGCTGGTGGTCTCGAGATTCTTCGGACGCACCACCGGCACGCCGAGCAGGTCCGCCTGGTACTGCATGAGCAGGTTGTTGGCCGCCGCGCCGCCGTCCGCCTTGAAGACGGGGATGTTCCGGCCGCTGTCGCGGCGCATGGCCTCCGCGAGGTCATGAATCTGCAGGGCGATGCCCTCCAGCACCGCGCGCGCCATGTGGGCCACCGTGGTGGAGCGGTCCATGCCGGCGAACAGGCCGCGTGCCTCGGGGCGCCAGTGGGGCGCGCCCAGGCCCGCCAGCGCGGGGACGAAGACGACGTCGCCGGTGTCCTTCACGCTGGCGGCGAGCGCTTCGATATCCGGCGCGCGCTTGATGACCTTGAGGCCATCGCGCATCCACTGCACCGCGGCGCCCGCGATGAAGCTGCTGCCCTCCAGCGCGTACGTGGTGGAACCCGTGCCGCCCAGCCGCCACGCCACCGTGGTGAGCAGGCCCGCCGACGAGCGCACCGGCTCCGTGCCCGTGTTCATCAAGAGGAACGCGCCGGTGCCGTACGTGCACTTGGACTCGCCGGGCTCGAAGCACGCCTGACCGAAGAGGGCGGCCTGCTGGTCTCCCGCCATGCCCGCGACGGGGACGCCGTCCGGCAGGCTGCGCATGCCGCGCGTGGTGCCGTAGACCTCCGCCGAGCCGCGAATCTGGGGCAGGCACGCGGCCGGTATCTTCAGGAGCGCGCGCATCTCGTCGCTCCACTGCAAGGTCTTCAGGTCCATCAACAGCGTCCGGCTGGCATTGGACACGTCGGTGACGTGGGTGGTTCCACCGGTGAGCTTGTAGACGAGCCACGTGTCGATGGTGCCGAAGCACACGTCCCCGCGCTCCGCCTTGGCGCGTGCGCCTTTGACGTGCTCGAAGAGCCAGTGGAGCTTGGTGCCGGAGAAGTACGGGTCCACGACGAGGCCCGTCGTCTCTCGCACGCGCGGCTCCACGCCGCGCTCCTTGAGCTGGCGACACAGCTCCGAGGTGCGCCGGTCCTGCCAGACGATGGCGCGGTGCAGGGGCTTGCCGGAGTCGCGAGCCCACAGGCCCGTCGTCTCGCGCTGGTTGGTGATGCCCACCGCGGAGATGTCCCGGCCCACCAGCCCCGCGTCCTTCAGCGCGCGGCCGATGCACCACTCGCTGGTGGCCCAGATTTCATCCAAGTCATGCTCCACCCAGGACGGCTTGGGGAAGTGTTGGGTGAACTCCTTGTAGGAGCGGCCCACCACCTTGAGCTTCGAGTCGAGGATGGAGACGTGGGTGCCAGTGGTGCCCTGGTCAAGGGCCAGGACGTACTTCGCCTTCGGCATGGGGTGGGTCCTCCCAACGATGGACGGCGCGTTGGGAGGACCCTACTCCACGTCAATGGCCGGTGTAGATGCCGATGGAGCCCGGACGGGTGATGTTGTTCGCACCATCACGTGTCGCCCCGAAGGCCACCAGCACCACGCGCGCGTCGCCCGTGCCCGCCACCTGGATATCCCAGACGGGCTGGCCGGCCAGGCCCCCCAACACCTTGTTGTGGGTGATGAAGGTGCCCTCGGTGTGCAGGCGCATCAGGCCCCGGCCCCAGCGGTGTCCAATCCACAGGCTGCCGTCGCGCGAATCCCGCTCCAGCGAGGACACGAAGCGCTCCGCGTCACCCGTCAGTGCCTGGTCCACCACCAGCCCCGCGTCGCTCAGCTTCGCCATGCCCCACGCGAAGCTGGACACCCAGACGGTGCCATCCGGCATCAGCGCGAGGTCGCTCACCACGTCGTCCTTGCGCTGTGCGGGCGTGGGTGGAATGGGTTCGGCGACGGCGTCGGGCCAGATGTCGATGCGGTTGGCCTTGTGTTTCTTCTCCTCGGACTGCTTGCGCGCCGCCTCGAAGTTCCAGGGCGCGCCGGTGCCCACGTGGCCCACGCCGTTGGTCATGATGCGGAAGCGCGAGCTGCGGATGGCCGTGCCCATCCACACGTCGCCGTCCGGACGCACCGCCACGCCCCAGACATCTCCCGCCAGCCGGCTGTCCTCGTCCGTCTCGTCCGTGCCGTGCATCTGGATGGCGGGGTGGACGTGCTCCATGACGCCGAACTTGCAGCGCTGGCGCAGCTCGCGGTCCACCTCGTTGCCCTGGGCGTCATGAGTGACATAGGCCCACTCGTTGACGGCGCGGACCTGGGCGCTGGCACAGGCCTCGCCGCCCTGGTAGTTCGCCTCACCCCACGCGAGGCCATGGTTGGCGGCGAACCACAGGCCCTGGGTCGCCTTGTCCCAGACGATGCGGTTCACCGTGCAGAGCTTCTCGCGGTGGCCGTAGCCGGGCACCGAGTGCGCCGGCGAGTGGATGTCATAGTGGACGACGGACAAGGTGCCATCGGCCTTCAGCTCCACGCGGTCCGCGTCGCCGCTCTTGTAGATGGCGGGGTCCTCGGGCTGGCCGGGGGGCTTGTAGAATTCGTTCTCGCAGTTGGGGCGGCCCTGGTAGCCGACGAAGACGACGCCCGAGGGGCCGCCCGTCACCGCGGTCACCTTGAGGTAGCGGTTCTCCGGCAGCGGGTCCTTGCCCTTCCACGCGGCCCAGGGATGCAGGCCGTCCGCCATCGTGAAGCACTGGAAGGTGGTCGCGCCGGGGCGCACCAGACACAGGCCGTCCTCGCCGCCCGCGACCCAGATGTTTCCGCCCTCGTCCTGGGTGACGCCCAGCACCTCGCGCGGTCCGCCCTGCGCGGAGCCGAGGAAGCGCCAGCCGCTCGCATCCGGAGGGATGGGAGGGCCGCTGGCCGGGCCCGCGTCGGGCGCTCCGGCATCCGGTGTGCCCGCGTCGGGTGTGCCCGCGTCGTCCGGGAGGCCCGCGTCGGGAGGCTCGCCGGCATCGGGCACTCCGGCGTCATCGTCGACGGGAGGCGCGCCCGCGTCGGGTTGTCCGTCCTGGTCCTCGATGGGAGGAGTCCGCGTCTCCGCGCCTTCCTTGCAGCCGGCGAGCAAGAGCGCGCCCAGCAATCCCAGCCACCATCCGCTTCGTCCATGCCCGCACATGCTTGTCCCGCCTCCGACGTCCTTGGGCGAACGTCCCCCGAGCGCCGGTGGCTCACAGGCAAGTCAGGTGCCAGCCGCGTGGAGGCCGGGATGGGACGTAGCGCGGGATTGACTGGGTGACGCGAGGTGCGTGAGGAAGCGTCGCGCTGCCCACGGGAGGAAATGCGCGGCCTGGCACCCGAAGGGGGGAACAGCATCACGTGGTGAGCAGCGCGGCGCGAACGGAGCCCATCGACAGGGCGGATGCGCCTGTCTTCTTGGTCGACGTACTGGGATATCTGGCGGATTCGAACAAATGGATGGCCGATGCGCGAAAGCGCGCCAGACGCTCCGCGCGCATGTTTCGCCTCGCTCGCTGGGGCCCCTGGAGGTCCCGGCATTCCAACGCGAGGACGATGACCATGGGCTTCACGATGAACTCGACGGTGCTGACGCTGGGGGCGCTGCTGGTGCTGGGGTGCGCGGGGACGAAGGCGAACCTGGGCGACTCCGAGGTGGCGCACTACACGAGTGACGCGAATGGATTCGACACGCACTCGTTCTTCTATGACACGGGCGCGGAGGTGGTGGTCTTCGACGCGCAGTTCACCGAGGCGGAGGCGAACCGGGTGCTGGAGCACATCCGCTCGCGGACGGACCACCCCATCCGCTACGTGGTCATCACGCATCCGAACCCCGACAAGTTCAACGGCGCGGCGGTGTTCCAGCGCGCGGGTGCGAAGGTGGTGGCGAGCGAGGCCACCGCCGCCGCGATTCCCGCCGTGCACGCGTACAAGAAGTACTTCTGGGTGAACGTGGCGAAGGCCTTCACCGAGGAGACCTATCCGGCGCAGGCGATGGTCGATGTCACGTTCCAGGGGGCGTACTCGCTGCCGCTGGAGGGCGGCGCGAAGGTGGAGCTGACGGAGGCGAAGCACGCGGGTGTCACGGTGACGCAGACGGTGGCGTACGTGCCGGGACGTGAGGCGCTCATCGTCGGAGACCTGGTGCACCACGGCGCGCATGCGTGGCTGGAGGGTGGGGTGCGTGACGGCAAGGTGGTGCCGGACGTGGAGGCGTGGAAGGCGGCGCTGGGGGAGCTGTCCGCGTGGCCGCGCGCCACGGTGTACGGCGGGCGCGGGACGTCAGCGCCGGTGGCGGAGGCGATTGCCGCGCAGCAGCGCTACCTGGATGGAATGGTGACGGTGGTGACGACGTACGCGGCGGAGCTGGGCGGGCGCAAGGCGGAGCTGTGCGGTGACGCGGCGGCGCCCCACCACGCGGAGCTGGAGAAGCGCGCGGCGGCGGCCTTCCCGGAGTACGCGCTGCCGTACATGGTGCGCTACGGCGTGTACGGACTGGTCCACCGCGTCGCTTGCGGCGGGTGAGTTTCATCCGGGCCAAGGCTTCACGGGCCGCCGCGAGAACGGCGGCCCGCGCTCAGAAGAACGCTAGAAACCGAAGCCCACCGCGACCGAGGTCACGATGTCGCCCGACAGAGGGTCCCGCGCCAGCTCGACGCCGACGGCCGGAATCGCCACTTCACGGACGTAGGCACGGACACCCACGCCGGGGGAGACGTACTTGAGCAGCGAGTTCCTCCACTCCACCCGGCCCACATCCACGAAGGCATGCGCGGTGAGGGTCAGCATGCTGGGGCTCCAGAGTGGCACCTGGTACTCCAGCGTCGCGGAGGTCGCCATCTCCGCCCACAGTGTTCCAGCGGCGAAGCCCCGGCTCCCCGTGCGGCCGCCCAGGAGCTGCGCGTCCAGGAACGCGTCTCCTCGCGTCTGTCCGTGCTGGGCCGTCAAGGTCAGCGCATGATTGCCAAAGACAGGCAGCGTGTAGCTCGCGAAGAGCGACACCTGACGCATTTCGCGAGAAGAACCCAGGAAGCCCAATCCCTCACGGTAGAGCGCCCGGGCCACCAGCCCCTCGTTGAAATAGAAGTGGAAGTCCTGGCCCAGGTACTCGGCCGAGACGCTCACCCCGTGCACCTCTCCCCGCTGAGGTGTCTCCGGGCCCTCCGGCAAGGCCAGGGGCTTGTTGATGAGGGAGAACCAACCCGCGCCGACATTCAGCTCAGGCGTTACCTGGTAGCCGAGCGTCCCCGCGATGTCGAAGCGCCTGTCCGTGTACGTATCCCTGATGACATCGCGGACATGGCGCTCCCGGTCCGTCTTGGCGAACTGGAATGAGAGGAGGCCCGTCCACTGGCTGCCGCCGATGCTCGGGTCCCGGTACATGGAGAACAGGGTGCCGCCCCGGTTGCCCCACATGCCTCCGCCCACCAGCGTCTTGCGCAGCCCGAAGAGGTTGCTCTCGACGGCGAAGACACCGGCCTGCCATTGCCCCTTTCCCGAGGAGAAGACGGGGATGGGCAGCAGCGTCCAGCGCTCCTCCACCGTGATTTGGAGTCCGACGCCTTCGCCCTCGGGGCGTGTCAGCACCTCCACGCTCTTGAAGAGCTGCAGGTTGAGCAGCCGTCGCTTCAGCTCGGCGGCGTCCCCGGTGGTGAGCATGTCCCCCGGAGCCATGCGCATGGCCCGGAGGATGACGGACTCCTGGGTGCGGGTGTTGCCCTGGATGTCGATGTGCTCGATGCGCCCCGTCAGCGTCGCGGGTGGTGGCGCCGAGGCTTCAATCGTCACTTCTCCAGCGACTGGCAAGGGGCTCGGTGTGGGCGCTGTGTCTTGCGCCCAGGCCGTGCACGTGAGTCCGACCGCGTGCAGCACCACGAGTCGGCGGACCTGGGTCAGTGACGCGTTCATGACGGATGCGTTCTTCATGGCGTTCAAGGCACGGGCGCCAGCGAGTTGCCGGTGGGGTCGAAGAGTCCCGTTGCTCGGGCCAGGGCCAGGCGTGACAACTGCACGTTGAGCGCCTCTGTCACGGCGGACATCTGCGCGCTCGCGAGCGTCGCGTTGACGTCCGTCACCTGGAGGTACGTCGTGGCGCCCGCGTCGAAGCTCTGCTTCGCGAGTCGAGCGCTTTCCCACGCGAGCTTCACCCGCTCCTCGGCCGTACTGAGGTTGACCTCCGCGCTCTCCAGTTCGCTGCGCGCCTTGCGCACCTCATCGCGAATCTTCTCCTCGGTGCCGCGCAGGTTGGCGCTTGCCTCGGCGATTTTTCCAGAGGACTCCCGCAGGTTGGCCTCGCGCAGTCCGCCGTCGAACAGGTTCCATGACAGGGCCAGTCCCGCTGTCCACGTGGACGCGACGCCGGTGAGGCCGGCGGTGTTGCTCGTCGAGACGTTGCCCGTCGCATGCAGGTTGGGGAGGTACTCGAAGAGCACCTGCTTGCGCCCGCCGCGCGCCAGGTCCACGTTGAGGCGCGCCGCCGAGGCATCCGGCCGCCGGTCGAGGGCCGTCTTCTCGGCGGACGCCACATCCCCTGTCTCCGCGGGGAGTGGCACGGCCGTCTCCTGGGGGGGCGCCACGTCGAAGTCCACCGGCCGAGCGAGGAGCGCGGCGAGGGAGCTCTTCGCCGTCGCATAGGCGTTGCGGCTGCGCACCACCTCCTGCTCGGCCTGCTTTCGGTCCAGCGTCGCGCGCAGCAGTGCCAACCGCTCCACGTCGCCCACGTCGAAGCGGTTCTGGGCATCGCGCTCGAAGCCGCGACGGACCTCCAGGAGCTGCTCCTGCACCGCCATGGCCTCCCGCAGGCTCGCGGCGCCGAGATAGGCCTGGGCCACCGAGAAGAGAATCTCGCGTCGCGAGTTCTCCGCCGTCAGCCCCGCCACCTTCTCGCCCAGGTAGGCATTCTTGATGGCGGGCCACAGCGTGGGGACAATCAGGGCCTGCCGCGCGGAGATTTGCCCGGAGAGCTGATCCTGCTTCTGCAGGGTGACGGGGTCTGGAGCACCCGGGAGCGCGAAACTCAGCTCCTTCGGATTGCGGATGTACGAGCCGCTCGCGGTGACGCTGGGGAGGTAGCCGGACCAGGCCTTGTTGCCCAGCTCCTTGGATTGCTGGAGCCGCGCGCGTGCGGCGTCGAGGCTGGGGCTCTGCTTCTCCGCGAGGGCGATGGCCTCCTGGAGGGTGAGCAGCGGGAGCGCGGTCGTCTTCGTGCCGGACGTGGGCATCGGCACGGCGGAGTCGCTGGAGGCCGCATCCCGTACGGGCGTGTCGGTGGCGGCGGGGGCCGACTGGGAGGTGGGCGTGCGTCCGGGAGTGGCGGAGACGCTGGGGGCCTGCGTCAGCAGGACGCTGGTGAGGAACGCGTGGAGGAGCATGGTGAAGACCGAGGTGGGTGCGTCAGGGAAGAGAGGGCACACGAGGTGCGTCGCGGTCGCCTGAAAGGACCGGAGCGTCGACGTCGCGAGTCAGGTGGATGAGACGGAACCGGGCATGTGGCTCCCGGTTCCGCCGTCAGCGTGGCGTGAGCTCGTGCTTCAGTGGGAGCCTTCCTCCGCGAGGAGCGGGCCGCTCGGCGCGACCAGGGCCTCCGACGTGGGGGCGTCACTCTTGCGACGGCTGAAGCGGGCGGAGAGCCCGTCCAGCAGCGAGTAGACGACGGGCACCACCACCAGCGTCAGCACCGTGGAGCTGATGAGGCCGCCGATGATGACGAGCGCCATCGGCACGCGAGTCTCCGCGCCGTCACCCTTGGCGAGCGCCACCGGAATCATGCCGGCCACCATGGCGATGGTCGTCATGAGGATGGGGCGCAAGCGCACCGGCGCGGCCTCCAGCAGTGCCTCGCGAGCGCTCTTGCCCGCGTCGCGAAGCTGCTGCGTGAAGTCGACCAGCAGGATGCCGTTCTTCACCACCAGACCCATCAGCATGATGACGCCGATGAGGGCAATCATCGACATGGCGTTGCCCGACAGCAGCAGCGCGCCGATGGCACCGATGAGCGCGAAGGGCAGCGACAACATGATGGTGAACGGGTGGATGTAGCTGCCGAACTGCGCCGCCAGAATCATGTACAGCAGGAGGATGCCCAGCCCCAGCGCGGTCGCGAAGGCGCCGACGGTCTTGTTCATCTCCTTCGCGTTGCCGGCGAAGCTCCCCACCACGCCCTGGGGCAGGTCCTGCTCCGCCTGCGCGGTGAGGAAGCCCATGCCCTCGCCCAGGGTGTAGTCGGGCGCGAGGTTGGCGAGCAGGGTGATCTGCCGCTTCTGGTTCTGACGGTCAATCTGCACCGGGCCCTCGGAAGGGGTGATGGTGGCCACGTTGCGCAGCTCCACCAACTGCCCGCCCGTGGTGCGCACGGTGAGCTGTCCCAGCGCCTCCTCGGAGGCGAGCGTCGCGTCGGGCAGGCGCAGCTTCACGTCGTACGTCTCGCCGCCCTCGCGGTAGGTCATGAACTCGTCGCGCCCCAGGTAGGCCCGCAGGGCGACGCCCACCTGGGCCGCAGGCACGCCCATTTGCGCGGCGCGCTCGCGGTCCACGCGCACGTCGAACTGTGGCTTGCCGCTGCGGAACGTGGTGTCGACGTCGGTGAAGCCCGGGTGGGACTTCATCGTGGCGAGCAGCTTCTCGCTGGACGCGACGACCTGGGGCCAGTCCGTTCCGCGCAGCACGTACTGGACCTGCTGGGTGCGGCCACCACCGCCGACGCCGGAGACGTCCTGGACGGAGAGCATCACCCCGGGGCGCTCGGCCAGCGCGTCGCGCAGGCGCACCTTGAAGGCCTCCTGGTCGAAGGCGCGCTCCTTGCGCGGCACCAGGTTCACCAGCACCTCGCCCTTGTGCACCTCCTCGAGCGTGCCACCACCGGCCGTGCTGAACGTCTCCTTCACGCCCTCCAGCGGGCGCACCTGCGCGGCGACGATTCCCAGCTCGCGCTCGGTGTCCTCCAGGGTGGAGCCCACGGGCAGCTCCACCGTCACGCGCACGGCGCCGTTGTCGGAGGGCGGGATGAAGGTGAACTTGAGGAAGCGGGCCATGCCCAACGTCAGCACCAGCACACCCACCGCGACGGCGATGGCCAGGGTGCGCCGCTCCAGCACCCAGCCGAGGATTCGGCGGTAGCCGCGCTCCATCCCCACGAGCACGCGCTCGATGGCGGCGCTCACGCGGTTGCGAGGCCCGCTGTGGGCGTGGGCCTTGAGCAGGCGGCTGGAGAGCATGGGCGTGAGCGTCATCGACACCGCGTAGGAGATGAGCACCGCCACGGCCACCGTGACGCCGAACTGGTAGAAGAACTGGCCAATCGTCCCTTCCATGAAGGCCACGGGGATGAACACGGCGACGATGGCGAGCGTCACCGCGAGCACGGCGATGACAATCTGCGAGGTGCCCTCCAGCGCCGCCTGCATGGGCGTCTTCCCCTCCTCCAGGTGGCGCACGATGTTCTCGATGACCACGATGGCGTCGTCGATGAGCAGGCCGATGGAGAGCGTCAGCGCCAGCATGGTGATGATGTTGAAGGTGAAGCCCAGCATCGCCATCACCGCGAACGTGCCGATGACGCTCACCGGCAGCGCGATGGCCGAAACGAAGGTGGAGCGCCAGTCCCGCAGGAAGATGAGCACGATGAGGACGGAGAGGACGCCACCGATGAGCATGTCCTCCTGCACCGCGTGGATGGAGGCGCGAATCGTCGTCGAGTTGTCGCTGATGGTGCTGACCGTCACGCCCTGGGGCAGCTCGGAGTTGAGCTCCGCGAGCGACTCCTTGACGTTCTCCGCGACCTGCACCGTGTTGGCGCCCGACTGCTTGCGCACCACGAGCGCCAGGGCCGTGCCCGTGTCGGAGCGCGCCAGACCCCGCGCCTCCTGCGCGCCGTCCACCACCGCCGCCACGTCACGCACGCGCACCGGCGTGCCGTTGGGGCTGGCGACGATGATGCCGCCAATCTCCTCCACGCTGCGCGCCTCGGCCGTCAGACGGACGACCCGCTCGCGGCCTCCCTGCGTCGCGCGTCCACCGGGCAGGTCCACGCTCTGCGCCTGGAGCGCCTGACTCACGTCGCCGATGGCCAGCCCGTAGCCGCGCAGCCGCTGCGGGTCGACCACCAGTTGAATCTCCCGCTCGCGGCCACCCACCACGCCGATGCTGCCCACGCCCGCCTGACTCTGGAGCGAGGGCTTCACCACGTCCTCCGCCACGCGCGTCAGCTCCTCGATGGGCAGCGCGCCGGAGAGCGACAGCGTGAGGATGGGCGCCGCGCCGATGTCGAACTTCTCGACGACGGGTGTCTCGATGTCGTCGGGCAGTTCGCGCAGCGTGGCCTGCACGCGGTCGCGAACGTCCTGGGCCGCCGCGTCCACGTTGGTGCCCAGCTTGAAGCTGATGGTGACCTGGCTGACGTTCTCCAGGTTGATGGAGTTGAGCTCGTCCACGCCGCTGAGCGTGTTGAGCGCCTCCTCGAGCGGGTCGGAGATGTTCTTCTCGATGGACTCAGGGTCCGCGCCCGGCAGCAGCGTGGTGACGGTGACGACGGGGATGTCGACGTTGGGGTACTGGTCCACACCGATGCGCGGATAGGCATACAGGCCGAAGACGACGACCGCCGCCATCAGCATGACGGTGAAGACGGAGTGTTTGATGAAGGTCTGGAGCATGGCAGTGGCGCTCGTCGGAAGAGGGGAGGAAAGGGGCTACTGCACGACCTGGAGCGCGACGCCGTTCTGGAGCGGCAGGCTGGCGTCGGCGACGACGCGCTCCTGGTGGCCGAGCCCGTGCACAACGCGCACGAAGCCGGGCAGCACGCGCTCCACCTTGACGTCACGGCGCTGCGCCTTGCCGTCCTGGACCACCCAGACGAAGCCCTGCTGGCCCTTGGCGTTGACGGCCTGTGACGGCAGGAAGAGGCCCGCCTGTCCCGGGGCGCTGTCGGTGGCCATCATGTCGGAGAAGTCCAGCTCCACCAGGGCGCCCGCGCGCAGCCGCGCCCCGTCCTCCTTCGAGGGCAGCACGTCCGCGAGCACCTCCACGGTGCGCGTCTGCGAGTCGATGACGGCGCCGAGGCTCCGCACCTTCGCCTCGAAGGGCGCGCCAGAGGGGTTGAGTGTGCCCTTGACGATGGTGCCCACCTTCACGCGGTCCACGAAGGCCTCGGGCACCGGGGCGCGCACCTCGAGCGCCTGCGTGTTGACGAGGCCGAAGATGGCCGTGCCCGGCGACACGTAGTCCCCTTCGTTGCGGCTGCGGCTGGTGATGACGCCGTCGAAGGGCGCCGTGAGGGTGGCGTCGCGCAGCGCCTCCTGCGCGCTGGCGAGGACCGCGGCGGCCTGCTCGGCCTGGGCCTGTGCCTGTCGGTAGCCCACCTCCGCCTTGTCGAGCGACGCGCGCGCGAGGCTGCCCGACTGCGCCAGCATCCGTGCCCGCTCCACCTCCGTCTTCGCGCCCTCCAGTGCCGCTTCAGCCGCGGCCTTGGCGGCGCGTGCCTGGTTTGCGGTGAGGCGCGCGTTGGAGGTGTCCAACTGCGCGAGCAACTGACCGCGCTTCACCGCGTCGCCCGCGTTCACCGTGACTTTCGTCAGGGTGCCGGAGGCCTCCGCGCTCAGCGTCGCCTCCTGTTTGGCGCGCACGCTGCCGGTGGCCTGCAGGACGCTCGCCTCCAGCTTCGTGGCCGGCGTGAGCGCCTTGACGCCCACCGGCTTCTGGACGGCCTGCGCCGAGGGAGACGGCGCCACGGGCTTGCTACCGCCACCACACGCCCCCGCCACCACGGCCACCACCACCACTGCTGCCTTCAAGGTCGTCTTCATCGCTGCGTTCCTCGTCGTGGGGCCGGCACTCATGGGGCTCCGGCACTGGATGACTGAAATGGTTTTCTGGTCAGTCCCGGGCAAACGAACACCCCATCCTCCGGGCACGGAGTGGGGCCTGGGGAGTCAGCTCATGGGGGGCTTGGAACCAGGTGGGGCGGAGAGGCCGCGGATGAAGACCTCGAAGGCGGCGTCCAGGGATTGGAGCGTCAGGGGCGAGGTCTCCTGGGTCATCAGCCTGGGGACGAGCATGGTGATGAGCTCCACGAAGCCGCGCGCCGCCAGTTGGGGGTCGCTGACGAAGAAGGCCCCTTGCGCCACCCCGTCCTCGATGACGCGCGCCAGGATGGCCGCGTCCGCCTCCTGCATCTGGGGTACGAGGTGCTGCACCTGGGTGCCCAACTCGAAGAGCGTGGCCAACTCAAGGCGTTCCCCGTCGGGCTTGCGGACGCTCTGCTCCAGCTTGCAGCGAATGTAGGCGCGGACCTGGGCCTCGGGCGTCGTGGCGCGCTGGACGCTCGCCTTGAGCTCGGCGAGGCTCATCTCGTGCGATTGCCGGACAATCGCCTCGAACAGCGCTTCCTTGCTCTCGAAGTGCAGGTAGATGCTGCCCTTGCCGACGCCTGCTCGTTTGGCGATGTCCTCCACCGAGGCCTTCTTGAAGCCGAACCGGGCGAAGACTTCGCCGGCGGCCTTGAGGATGGCGATGCGAGGGTCGGAACTCATTGACCGGGATTGTAATCTGGTCATTCGGTCATCGCAAGTCCCCTTGCGGCTGGGATTGATGTGCCGCCGGCACCTACCTGAAGCGCCGTGGAGTTCGGGCGGGCCTCAAGGGGCTCGTCTGGCAGGTCGCCTCGGGCGGGGTGTGGCGCGGGGCGGTGGGACGACGACGCCTCGTGCGACGCGCTGGCGGAAGTCGCGAGGCCTCTCGCCGGTGAAGGACGTGAAGGCGTGGGTGAACGCGGCGAGGCTCTCGAAGCCGACGGTGTAGGCCGTCTGGGTGACGCGGGCGCCGTCCTCGGCGAGCAGCTCCATGGCGCGCAGCATGCGGGCGTCGTGGAGGAAGCGGCGCCACGAGGTGCTGGCCTCCTCCTCGAAGCGGCGCGCGAGGGTGCGCTGGGACAGTCCCGCCGCGCGTGCGGCGCCGGCGAGGGTGGCGGGGCCGGCGAGTCGGGCCAGGGTGTAGACCATGGCGCGCTCCAGTTCGGGAGTGCGGGCGCGAGGCAGTCGCCATTCACGAGGTTCCGCGGCCCATTCCGAGAGCAGGTGGGCCAGGGCGGAGAAGAAGCTCTCGGCCACGGCATCGCGTGGGGAGCGCTCCGGTCCCCAGCGGGTGGAGAAGAGGAGCATCTCGCGCGCGAGTGGGGGGAGGACGAAGACGCGGCAGGTTCCCTCGGGGGCGGAGGGGACGCGCGAGGGTTCCAGGTACACGGTGCAGAGGGTGGCGGGCTGGGTTGCTCGCACGCGGTGGCGGGTGCCGGCGGCGAGCCAGGCGGCGCGCTGGGGTGGCAGGAGCCACTGGGCCTCGGCGACTTCCAGGTGGAGGGCGCCGCGAGCGGCGTAGAGGAGCTGGTGGCGGCGGTGGGTGTGCCAGCCGGAGGTGAAGGGCGTCAGTGTGTCGGTGAGACAGAAGGAGGACGCGGGGGCTGCGTCCACGTCCACCAGGGGCTTGGGCACCGTGACGTTCCTCCGTGCTCAGGCGCCCGGCGCTCGTGAGGGCGCGCCGGGGCCGAGCATACGGCGGGCGGGTGCCTCAGGCGGGCTTGGAGTTGGAGTGGTCGGTGGTCTTGCTGACGAGGTAGCCGCCGTGGCTGATGGCGAGCAGGGCGACGAGGCCTTCGGAGAGTTCTGGGAGGCTGGTGAGGGAGCCGCGTTGGATGGCCATGGAGATGTCGACGAAGTAGCTCACCGCGGCGATGGCGGTGAAATAGAACATCTGCACCTTGGCGAGGTCGATTTGCGCGGTGTTGCCGACCTCGTCTCCCTGGAACATGTCTGAGATTCGCGCGTCCTGGATGCCCTTGTTGGCATAGAGGGCGCCCTGGCGCTGGGCGTTGATCTCGGAGGGGGTCTCCGCGAGCTGGGCGGCGGTGGCGTCGACGGCCCTGGCGTCAGGGGTCTTGGAGCGTTTGCCGCTGAGCAGCAGCGGTGTACCGAGCATTGAAGTCGAGGCGATGCCCATGGCCCACCAGAGCTCCTGGGGGATGGCGACGTCGACGGCGTTGGGTGTGTTTGCCTTCACGCGGGCGATGACCATCGTCAGGTAGCCGGCGACGACGACGACGGTCCACGTGACGGCCTGGAAGCGAGACAGGCTCATGATGTTGCGCTCGCTGATGAGCACGCCGAAGGGTGTCCCGGTGATGCTCTGGCCGAGCACGGCGAGGAAGGCGAGCAGCACGGCGGACGCGGCGATGTAGCTCCAGCCGGGCGCGACGAACCACGCCGCCGCGAGGCTGAGCAGCGGCAGCGCGGTGGTGAGCATCAGCAGTCGCTGATTCTGGGGGAGGGGAATGGCGGTGATGGTGTTTGTCGGGGGAGGCGCGATACCCCCATCGGATGGCACTGCCGCGACGGCGGACACTCCTGTACTGGTGTTCGCTTCATTGTCATGACTCATGACACCCCCCGGGTGAGGGGTGAAGCATAGGCTTTCTTTCAGCCTGTCCGCCAAGGGCGCACCCTCGTGTGCGCAATGGTTACATCGCCACCCATCGTCACGGCAGCTGGCTTCTGAGCTGTATCCAGCCATGCAACTCGGGGTGATTCCTCACGAAGTCCGTTTCAGCGAGCCGCGACAGGATGTTCAGCGCGTTCTTGATGTCGCGAAGCGCGAGGAGCTTTTCGGGTGGAACGGTGCGGAGGTCAGGAGCGGATGACAGCCGAACTGCTTCCTCCAGGGGCATGGTGGCAATGCGTTGGAACCATGCCGCGATGATGTGCGGGTCCAGGACGGCATCACCTTCCCTTGCGCCAAGGTCCTCAATCAGCCGTGAGCGCAGGTTCATCGCCGAGAGCCAGAACGAGTGCGCGGCACGTGCGGGCGAACGGTTGACGAGTCCGTCGTACACGCGCAGGGCGATATGTGCCCAAGGGAGGTTTCGCTCCTCGCCTGCCCGTGTAGCGGCAGTGAAGGCGAATACCTCCCAGTTGAAGGGCTCGTCCCCGACGGGCTCTCCGACGACGAGCCCATCGAGCCACGCCTCAACAGATTCGGCCGGCCAGCGCAGGACAGCATCTAGAAGGTCTCGAGTGCTTTCCATGGTCTCTTCTATGGCGGGAAGACAATGCCAGTTTGAGAGAATGCCCGTCTCCCGATTTCCAGCGCCCGGGCGCTGACGGCCTCGGATGTGCCATACAGGAAATGGCCGCTCTGCGGCGTGATCTCAATCCCTATACGAGTAACACCATGAACGGCGATGTCCGCCTCACCAGCGGCGAGCACTGGGCGACCGCCACTGGCGACCGCGTGCGAGATTTCAGTTCTCCGCCACGTGTGTGGAACAATCTGCAAGGTGCCCTCTTGGGTGACCACCCACTTGATTCGACCCTCCGTCACATAGCGCAGGAAGTCCGTGTCCGTCACGTTGACGGGGCGGACGCCGAGCTTCCGCGCGGTTTCCAGTTCCGCAGGAAGAAGGTGGGGTTTTTGGTTCTCGAAGAGGGTTGCTGGAACTGGGTTGTCGTCCACCTGCGGCGCACTTTGGGTGCTCGCGTTTCGAGCCACCATGGCGACAGCGTTGGGGGCAAGCCCCACCGTCATGACGCCTTCTGCGACGGAGATGGAGCGAATACCTCCCGCCAGTGCCGCGGAGAGTTGGAACCCGGCGTTCGTTTCGGCGGCCAGTGTCGCCTGTGCGAAGCCTGGGAGCATGGGCCCCTTTGAGGCGATGCCTGCCGAGCCTCCCATCAACGCCGCAGTCAGTGCGATGATGATGATGCGTGCTCCATTCTTGCCCATCACCTTTCCGAAGCGGTGTCCGGCGTCCTCGAGTTCTTCGAAAGACATCGCCTTCACCGACTCCGTTGAGAGCCGCTGCCACCCCTCGATGATATCGAAGAAGACCTCGAGCCCTAAACCAACGATCTCGATTCTCGCACGACGTCAGGAGGCACGCCTGAGGTCGGCTCGGCGCAGGGATGGACAGGCAGAGCGCTGTGCATTCCGCGCGTTGAGGTAGGCATGTACCCGCACCATGAGC
>NZ_JABUMQ010000216.1:0-19270 GCF_013336645.1 Myxococcus sp. CA039A
AGCCCAACCCGCCCAGGACCACCAGCATCACCAGTCGCCCCATCCAGCGCGACGGCGGCTTGGCGACAGGCGTCTGCCGAGGCGTGTCCGAGCGCTCCGCGTCACCTCGCGTGGCGCCACGCCCCGCTCGCGCGCCCGCCTGATTCGCTCCGGGACGCGGCGGACGGGTGCGGAACTGCTGCGTCGAGAGGTCGCTCGGCTCGTCGAGAGACTCCGCATCCTCCGCGGACTCCTCGGGTCGGGGCCGGGGCGTACGAGAGAGCCCTGATTCCAGGGCGAGCCGAGGCTTGCGCGGCGTCGCCGAGGTGGGCTCGGACGCGGCCCTTCGCTGCGGCACGGCCTTGGGCCCGCTGCCGGCACCCGCGCGCGTCGGTATCTCCGGGTCCGTCGGCGTGGCGGGCCGGCGCTGCGGCGTCGGCTTGGGCGCGCTGCCCACCCCCACGCGGGTGGAGAGCTCCGAATCCGTCGGCGCCGCTGGACGTCGCTGCGGCACCGGCTTGGGCGCGCTGCTCACGTCCGTGCGGCTCTGCACCGCCGTCGAAGAGGGCCCTGCTGGCGGAACCTTCGCTCGCGGGGTGGGAACCCGCGTGGCGGCTCCGGGCTCGGCCACTTCATCCTGTTGCAGCGCACCGGCGACCTCGCTCACCCGGGCGTCCTCGGCGCTGCTGGCCAGCTCCAGGAGCGTGCGCGTCTTCTGGCGCTTCTCCTGGAACAGCGCGCCCATCACCTCGGTGATGCCGTCCTCGTCGAACAGCTCCGGCCCCAGCGCCGCCTCGATGGCGCGCGCCATTTCCCGGCCGCTCGCGAAGCGCTGCGCCACGTCGCGCGACAACGCGCGCATCACCACCGCGTCCAGGGCCTCCGGAATGTCCGGGTTGCCCGCGCGGGGCGAGACGACGTTCGCCTCCACGATCTGCAGCATCACCGCGGCCTCGTGCGGACCGTTGAACAGCCGCTGGCCGGTGAGCATCTCGTGCAGCATCACCCCCACGGAGAACAAGTCGCTGCGGCCATCCATCCCCTGGCCACGCACCTGCTCCGGGGACATGTACCCGCTGGTCCCCTTCACCGTGCCCACCTGCGTACGGCCCAGCCGGCCGCGCGCCTTGGCGATGCCGAAGTCGATCACCTTGACGACCCCGTCATAGGTGAGCATCACGTTCTTCGGAGACACGTCGCGATGCACCACCGACACCGGACGCCCGGAGGGGTCCGTGAAGTGGTGCGCGTAGTGCAGCCCCAGGCAGGTATCGCGAATCACCCGCCCGATGAAGCCGAGCGGCAACCCGTACTGCTGCCGCGTGGAGGCCTTGACCACCTGCTCCAGGTTCTGCCCGGGCAGGAACTCCATGGCCAGGTACAGCTCGCCGCCGTCCTCGCCCAGGTCGAACACCTGCCCGATGTTCGCGTGCGAGAACGCCGCCGTGATTCGCGCCTCATCCAGGAACATCTGGACGAATTGCTCGTCCTTCTTGATGTCCGGGAGGATCTGTTTGACGGCGACGAACTTTCGAAAGCCGCCCGGTCCCGAGGTGAAGGCGAGAAAAAGCTCCGCCATTCCGCCCATCGAGAGGCGGGTGAGGATTTCGTACTTTCCGATGCGCCGCCCCCGGTCGGGATCTTCGCTGGCGCCATCCTGCCTGGCCATGAAGCCCAGCATGTTATCCGCGCGAGCCATCCCCGTCGATGACAGTCGCGCGAAAAGGACCCACCCCCTTGGGTGAGGCAGGCCGCCGAGCACGCCACCACCCCCACGCCCGGAAGGAGTCCTCTACACTGGCCTGTTCAAACCACGGCGGAGCCACCGGGCTCCGCGCCGAAAGGACGGCATATGCTTCGCCACGCAGAGCGGCTGGGACTCGTCATGGGATTGGCGACCGCGGTGCTGCTCGCCTGTGCTCCCGCCAGCGCGGAGGGGCCCTCCTCCGACACAAAAAACAAGAATACCCAGGCGAAGCCCGCCTCCCCCGCGCCCCAGGACTCGGCGGACGGGAAGGCGAAGGAGTCGTCCCCGAAGGACGGGACGCAGAAGGCCGCGGAGGACACGGCGGCGAACGAAGGCGGCGGCCAGTGCACCGGGAAGGCGACTTTCTGCGGTGTGTATTCGAGCGTCTTCTGCAACAGCCAGCCCGGCTGTTCCTACTCGTACGCCTCGAAGATGTGCATGGGCATCGCCATGGACTGCAAGAAGGCCACGAACTCGGCCTTCTGCAAGAAGATCAAGGGCTGCGCCTGGAAGTGACGCCGTGCCGTCGCGACGTCAGGTGCTCAGGGCACGCACCCGCTCCGCGAGGTTCTGGGTGAAGAGGCGGTAGATGCGCAGCGCGGCGGCCTCGTGCGTGTCCAGGTAGTGCTCGAAGGCGGCACGGCTGATGCGCAGCGCGCGCACGGCCGTGCGTGCCCGCACGTGGGCGGACACCGGTGCGTCCTGCACCAGCGAAATCTCTCCCAGGTACGCACCCGGCCCCAGCGAGTTGAGCTGACGGGCATCCGCCTCCGGACCGCTGAAGACGTCCACCGTCCCCTCCAGGAGCACGAGCAACCCGACCCCCGGCTCGCCCTTCTCCAGCACCACCGAGTCCTGCGCGAGCACGACCTGCCGCGCCTGACGGTAGAGGTCCTTCATGTCCTCCAGGGTCAGCTCGCTGAAGATGGGAATGGCCTTGAGGAAGCGATAGCCGTTGGCCACCGGCGTGGCGCTGGTCGCGTTGCGTCGGCCGAGCACGGCTTCCGCCTCCGCGTTCATCCCCATGCGCCGCAGCAGCCGTGCCCGCTCGGTCACCATGGCGGGCTCCGAGCGCGCCACTTCGGAGCTGGCCAACGCGTCCACCAGCACGGCGAGCGCCTGGTGCGTGAAGCCCTCCACGTCCAGCAGCCGGCACATGCGCAGCACCGCTTCGATGTAGCGAGGGTCCTCGGGCGTCACACCGCCCAGGGCTTCCACCTCCGCGTGCGGCTGGCCCAGCTCACGGTAGAGCTCCGCCGCGTCGAAGAGCCGCTTGAGCCGGACCAGGCACTGCGCCATGGACTCCCGCGCCCCCAGGCCGCGATAGACCTCCAGCGCGCGCTCCAGGGCTCCGCCCCGCTCGAAGGCCGCGGCGGCTCGCTCGGAGTCTCCCGCGCGCAGCCACGCCTCCGCCGCTTCCATGTACTGGCCACTCTGGACGTAGAGGTCCGCGGCCGCGGCGTCGTCGCCGCTGCCATCCATCAATCGCGCGGCGCCCAGGAAGTCGCGCGCTCGGCGCAGCACCTCCACCAGACCCCGCCGCTCCTTGACCGGCCCTTGCGCCGCCTGCTTTCGGAGTCGCTCGCGCTGCGAGGCCCCCAGCTCCTCGTAGAGCTGTGCCGCCTCTTCCGTCTCGTCCAGCTCCACGAGCGACCGCACCGCGCGCAACGCGCCCTCCGCATCCGTCCCCATGCGTGCGCCCCCCACGCTCTGACCGCCTGTGGCTCCTGGCATGTCTCCATCCTCCGGCCCAGTAGGCCGCCAGAAAAGGCCCGGTTCAGCGCTTTTAGCGCGCCCCCCCGACTGTCACGACGCCCCTTACCTCGTGAAGCACCCTAAACGTGAGATAGAAAGCATCAAGGACGAAACACCATGCCACACGCGCGCCCCGCCACCGTCATCACCTGG
Organism: Myxococcus sp. CA039A; assembly: GCF_013336645.1. NCBI lineage: Bacteria > Pseudomonadati > Myxococcota > Myxococcia > Myxococcales > Myxococcaceae > Myxococcus > Myxococcus sp. CA039A. The sequence goes on from NZ_JABUMQ010000216.1 coordinate 3,635, forward strand.
CGCCCTCTCTCGGTTCCCGACGTGCAAGTCGTCCGAGTGGAGAATGACACCCGCCTGTGGACGGGACATTCCACTGCCTACGGCCTCACCGTGACGTACGCGGGTGCCTTCGACTTCTGGTACCGCAAGCGCACCTGGACACATGGCCCCGGACGTCGGATCAAGCTCAAGGAACCGGGCGAGGTTCACCGCGACGAGCGAGTCCACGCGCCTGTCACCGCGCAGTCCGTCGCCTTCTCGCCGGCGCTGGTGCGACAGGCCTCGCTCCAATTGGGTTTCGCGGCGACGCCCCATCTGCGCACCGCGCTGTCCCAGGGCGAGGGCCGCACGGAACTCACGGCCCTCGCGCTCCATGACGCACTGGCCCGGAGGACGCAGGACACACTGGAGTGCGAATCATTGGTGGCGGAGACACTCGAGGCCCTGCTCACCGAGTACGGAGAGACGAAGCCCCCGGCCTCCCCTGCCCCACACCGCGCCGCGGTGTCACGCGCCCGCGAGTACCTGCACGCGAGCTTCACCCTGAACGTGGAGTTGGAGACGCTCGCGTCCGCGGTGGGACTCAACAAGTTCCATCTGCTGCGTGTGTTCCGCTCAGAGCTGGGACTTCCACCGCACGAGTACGTCACGCATCTGCGCGTGGCCCGGGCGAGGACGCTGCTCGCACAAGGACTCGCCGCGGGCACCGTCGCCGCGGAGGTCGGGCTCTATGACCAGAGCCAGCTCAACCGCCACTTCGGACGCATCGTCGGGATGACTCCGGGCCAGTACGCGCGCGCGATTCAACGTCAATAACGCCCAAGCCCCGCACGCCGTCCCCCTTCTATTCCTCGGTGCACCCCATGACGGCTCGCGCCTCCACGGTCGCGAGCCCGTTCGACCGAGGAGTGTCGATGCGCCGCCCCCACCCCTTCATGCCGTGCTTGCTGCTCTCACTGACGCTCGCGATGCCCACCTCCGCCACGCCGGCACCAGCCGCGACCGCGCGGGCTTCGCGTTCCGGTGTCGTCGAGCCGCCGGTGCACGCGGCCTCGGGCACTCCAGCGCCGGCCACCGTCACCGTGAAGGCGCCTCGCCCCGACGTCGTCGAGCCGCCGGTGCGCGTTGCTTCGGACTCGCCAGCGTCGGCCGCCGTCACCGTGAAGGCGCCTCCGCCCGGTGTCGTCGCGCCAGCAGCGCCTCCCGTCAACGGACTCGCGTCGGCGCCCCGGCCCACGTCCACCGTGAGTGCCACCCTCGAACCCTCCAGCGGACTTCGCGTGACGTGGCTCGGCCACGCCGCGTTCGAGGTCATCTCGCCCGGAGGCACGCGCCTGCTCATCGACCCCTGGTTGAAGGACAACCCGAGCACCCCCACCGAGTGGAAGTCACTCACCCGCTACGCCGAGGAGAAACCCGCGGCCATTCTCGTGACGCACGCGCATGGTGACCACGCCGGTGATGTCCCCGAGCTGGCCCGCGTGACAGGTGCCCTCGTGGTCACCACCGGTGAGCACCTGCGAGCCATGAAGATTCCCGAGGCGCAGCAGCACAGCGTCAACGTGGGCGGTGGCTTCACAATCGGCGACATCCAGGTCCATGCCGTGCCCGCCATGCACTCGACAGAGCCCGGGGGCAGGCCACTGGGCTACGTGCTCACCTTCGCGGACGGGCGCTCGCTCTACCACACGGGAGACACCTGGCTCTTCGGCGACATGTCGCTCATCCAGGAGCTCTTCCATCCGGACATCGTGCTGCTCGCCGCCGGTGGTGGACGCTGGGCACTGGGGCCGAGCACCGCGGCGCTCGCCATCCGGAAGTACTTCCGCCCATCCCTCATCATCCCCATGCACTACGGCACCTTCGAGCCCCTCTCCACCGAGGCCGACGTACGCGCCGCGTTTCGCGGAGACCGACGCGTGAGGTTCCTCACGCCAGGACAACGCACCGCCCTCTAGCGAGGCGACCGAGGCACCCGACGACGGCGAGCCGGAGTCTTCCCTCGCCGTGCCTGCCCCTTGCTCCCCCGCCGCGCGGGCTTCGCGCTCCCGGGTCCATCCACGCTCGACAGCACCATTCGCTTCAAGAGCGCGTAGATGGGCGCCGCGTCGAACTTCGGATCCAACAGCGCCTGGAGCGCGAGCGCGTCAAAGCAGGCCTTGATGATGACCGCGTAGTGCAGGTCGGTGGGCTCCGGCTTCGCCGCGTCCCCACCCCGGTACAGGGCCACCGTCCGCGCCACCTCCATGTCGCCCTGGGCCTGGAGCTCGGCGACGGCGGAGGTCAGCTCCGGATTGCGCAGCCCCAGCGCGAACAGCTCATAGCGCAGGCGGAACTGCGCGGGTGACTCGCGCAGGTGACTCTCTCCCCATGCGAAGCTCGTGTCCGCCAGTTGCTCCAGCGGCGTCTCCTCCCGCAACTGGCGCAACTCCTCCGCGTACTGCTGACTGTGCTCGCGTGTGACGGCCAGCAGCAGCGCGTCCTTGCTGCCGAAGTAGTAGTGCACCAAGCCCTGGTTCACCCCCGCCACGCGCGCCACCTCCTTCACCGTCGTCGCGTCGTAGCCACGCTCCGCGAGCACGCGTGAGCTCGCGGCGATGAGGCGCTCCCGCGCATCCGGCACGCCCGGGGCCGCCGGCTCCGGGGGAGGACTGGACGGTGTCTTTGCGCTGCGTGGACGGGCCATCTGTCCCCCATAGGACGCCACACACCTACCCGCAAGGGTGCCCCACCCCGGCTGCCCGGTCGCCTTGACATCCCTTGAGCCCGGTCTTAGTTAGTCGTGTAACTAATTTAGTCGAACGACTAAGGGGAGAGCACGATGCGAATCCAGTCACGAGGAGCCCTGAAGGCGGTCCTGGCGTCGGTGGCATTGCTGGGGGCGCCGGCCCTGGCCGATGACGCCGGGGAGCGGATTCCTCCGCAGGAGCGGGAGCGGCGAGGCGCGGTGCTGCTGGAGTTCCAGCCGCCCGCCCTGGACGCGTCCATGTACGGCATCCGGCTGGACATCTCGCCGTCGTTCGACGGGCCCTTCTCCTTCGGCCTGATGACGCGCGCGGGCCAGTGGGGCAACACGGTGGGCGTGAGGACGCGCTTCGACGGGGCGGAGCTGGGCGAGGTGAAGCTCAACTACGCGGTGGGCGCGGACGCGCGCTACACGGTGTTGACGCTCGCGAATGGGGCACTGCGTCCGTTCGTGGGCGTGACCGCGGGCTTCGAGGAGTTCGTGGCCCGCTCCGGCAAGGGCCCGTCGCAGGGCGCCAGCACCACGGCGTTCCTGGAGCCGGCGGTGGGCGTCATGTGGCGGCCGGGGGCCGGGCGGCTCGGACTGACGGCGCGCGGCGGGCCTGGGTTCACCTTCACGGACACTCGCGCCCTTCGCGTCACCGCCGGTGAGTTGAAGCTGCGGCAGGTCTACCCGACAGCTTCACTCGGGCTGCTCGTCGTCCTCTGAGCATCCCCGCGCTCATCCCTGTCGAGCGCGTGACACGCAACGCCCACCACCCCGTACCCACACCCGAGACGCCGCTTCAGCGTGGTGAGCTTTCCCACGAGATGGCCCCGGTCCTCCGGGGCTGTCCTTCACGCAACACGCTTGCCGCATCGCAGGAGCCCGCACCATGAGGATGTCGTTCCAGGCCTTCACTCTCCTCGGGTGGGCCTTGCTCGGGCTCGCCTGCGGACGAAGTCAGCCTCCGCCCGCACCTCCCACCGCGGTGCGCATCGCCACCGTGGGCCGCGCCGGGACGACGGCGAACGCGCGCTTCTCCGCGGAGATTCAGCCGGCCACCCGAGTGGACCTGGCCTTCAAGGTCGGTGGCTACGTGGAGTCCATCGCCAAGGTGCGCGATGTCGACGGCCGCCCCCGCCTCCTCCAGGAAGGCGACAACGTCCGCGAGGGCACGGAGCTGGCGGCGCTGCGCAAGACGGACTACTCGCAGAAGCTCACCGAAGCCCGCGCGGCGTTCGCCCAGGCCCGTGCCGCCCAGGAACAGGCGCAGATCAACTTCGACCGCACGACGAAGCTCGTCGACGCCGAAGTGCAGACACCCGCGCAGCTCGACGCCGCACGCACCCAGCGAGACAGCGCCGCGGCGGCCGCCGCCGTAGCCCAGGCTCGCGTGGACGAAGCCCGCACGGCGCTCGACGACACCCAGCTCCGCTCGCCGTTGACGGGCGTGGTGCTCAAGCGCGCCGTGGAGGTCGGCGCCCTGGCCGCGCCCGGCACCGTCGCCTTCTCCGTCGCGGAGACGCAGACCGTCCGCGTCGTGTTCGGCGTCCCAGACACCCTGCTGCCCAATGTCCGACTCGGTGCGCCCCAGGCCGTCATCACCCAGGCCTTCCCCGGCCAGCAGTTCGAGGGGCGCATCTCCCGCATCGCCCCCTCCGCCGACCCGAAGAGTCGCGTCTTCGCCGTGGAGGTCTCCATCCCCAACGCCGACCAGCGACTCAAGCCCGGCATGGTGGCCGCGCTGTCGCTGCGCGATGGAGGCTCCGCCCGACTCCAGCCCGAGCTGCTCGTGCCGCTGTCCTCCATCGTCCGCGCGCCCGGCAAGCCGGACGGCTTCGCCGTGTTCATCCTCCAGGAGCAGGACGGCAAGGCCCTGGTGCGAGCCCGCGAGGTGACGCTCGGCGAGTACCTGGGCAACGTCATCCCCGTGAAGCAAGGGCTCCAGGCCGGTGAGCGCATCGTCGTCACCGGCGCCAGCCTCCTGTCGGACGGGGAAGCGGTCGAGGTGATTCCTTGAGCGCCCCCACCGACGGGCCCGGGACACCTCCGACTCCGGAGCAGGCGGAGCGGGCTCGCGACGAAGCGCTGGTGCGCCACAAGCACAACACCGCGCGCTACTTCACGGAGAAACGCCAGGTGGCCTGGGTGTTCCTCGCCTTCACCCTGGCGTGGGGTGTCTACGGCTACTTCAAGATGCCCAAGGCGAAGGACCCCGTCATCGCCGTGCGCGTCGCGGTGGCCACCTGCCTGTGGCCCGGCGCCGAGGCGGAGAAGATCGAGCAGCTCGTCACCCGCCGCATCGAACAGAAGATCTCCGAGAACGCCAGCGTCGAGAAGATCGAGTCCATCAGCCGCACCAGCCTTTCCGTCGTCTACGTCACGCTGAAGGAGGACGTGACGGACCGGGCCAAGGAGTTCGACGACATCCAGGGACGGCTCGACACGATACGGGACCTGCCTGGCGGCGCCGGCCCCGTGCAGTTCCTGAAGGACTTCGGCGACACCGCCACGCTGATGCTCACGGTGGCCAGCCCGAAGGCGAACGACGTGGAGCTGGAGCTGCGCTCACGCGCCATCGCCCGGGCCATCGAGGAAGTGCGCTCCGCCGCGGCCTCCGACGCTCCCCGTGCGACGGTGGTGGTGAGCTTCCCACCCGCCATCAACGCGACGTCCATGCAGCGGCTGGGAGACCAGGCGCGCAGGTTCTTCGACACCCTGCCAGAGACGGACGACGCCCGACTCATCCAGAGCCCCGGCTTCATCGGCGTGGACATGGCCACGTCGCTGGAGGACCCGGCGCTGCTGGAACACCTGCGCGCGTTCGCCCAGGACCACTTGAGCCTCTCCGAGCTCCACCCCGACGTGTGGCGCCCCATCGTCGTGCGCTCACCCAAGGACGCACGGGCGCGACTCACGGAGAACGCGGGGGACCGCTACACCCACCGGCAGCTCGACGACTTCACGGACACCCTCCAGCGTCACCTCCAGCGCCTGCCCGTCGTCTCCAAGGTCACCCGCAGCGGCGTGCTGCCGGAGAAAATCTATCTCGAGTACTCCCAGGAGCGGCTCGCCTCCTATGGCGTCAACCAGTCCGGGCTCGCCAACATCATCTCCGCGCGCAACATCACCGCGCCCGGCGGCATCCTGGAGATTGGCGGGAAGAGCATCACCATCGACCCGTCCGGCGAGCTCACCAGCGAGACGCAACTGGGTGACATCCTCACCACCCCCAGCGGCGGCTCCCCGGTGTACCTGCGCGACCTGGTGGACGTGCGCCGCGACTACCAGAGCCCGCCCCGCTTCCTGAACTACCTGGACGCGCGAGACGCCCAGGGACACTTCGTCCGCAACCGCGCCATCACCCTCGCCGTCAACATGCGGCCCGGCGAGCAGATCGACCACTTCGGGAAGGTGGTGAGCGAGGAACTGGCACACGTCCAGCGACTCCTGCCCGAGGACCTCGTCATCCGTCGCACGTCGGACCAGCCGCTCCAGGTGAAGGAGAACGTCGACCTGTTCATGTCGTCGCTCTACGAGGCCATCATCCTCGTCGTCCTCGTGGCGCTCATCGGCTTCTGGGAGTGGCGCACCGCGCTCTTGCTGGCCCTGTCCATCCCCATCACCCTGGCTATGACCTTCGGGCTGATGCACGTGTTCGGCGTGGACCTCCAGCAGATCTCCATCGCGTCGCTCATCATCGCCCTGGGCCTGCTGGTGGATGACCCCGTGGTCGCCAGCGACGCCATCAAACGCTCCCTGTCCATGGGCTGGAAGCCGCGCATCGCCGCATGGCTCGGGCCCACGAAGCTGGCCACCGCCATCCTCTTCGCCACCCTCACCAACATCGCCGCCTACCTGCCCTTCCTCGCGCTGCCCGGGGACACGGGCCGCTTCATCCGCACGCTGCCCATCGTCCTCACCCTGTCCCTGGTCGCCTCGCGCATCGTCTCCATGACGTTCATCCCGCTGCTGGGCTCCACCATCCTGCGCGCGCCCACCCACGCGGAGCTGGCGCCCGGGCAGCGGAGCACGCGGGGCTTCACGATGCGCTACCAGCAGGTCGTCGGCTGGGCCATCGACCACCGCCTCCTCGTCGTCGGCGTGGCGCTGGTCATCCTCATCGCGGGCGCGCTGGTGGGCACCCGCGTCAGGTCCGCCTTCTTCCCCAAGGACCTGTCCTATCTGTCCTACGTGGACGTCTGGCTGCCCGAGGACGCCACGCTCACCGCCACGCGAGACACGGCCCGCGAAGCCACGCGCATCCTCCAGGAGGTGGCCGAGGACTATGGCAAGGCCCACGCGAAGGGCGACGACCCGCCCCACGAAATCCTCGAGTCGGTGACGGAGTTCATCGGCGGCGGCGGGCCGCGCTTCTGGTTCTCCGTGGCGCCCGAGCTGCAACAGTTCAACTACGCACAGCTCGTGGTCCAGGTCCGAGACAAGGAAGACACCCGCGTGTTGGTGCCACTGTTCCAGGAGGCGCTGTCACGGCGAATCGCCGGCGCGCGCATCGACGTGCGGGAGCTGGAGACCGGCAAGCCCGTGGGCATCCCCGTGTCCATCCGCATCTCCGGCGAGGACATCTCCCTGCTCCGAGATATCGCCGAGCGCGCCAAGGCCCTCTTCCGCTCCGTCCCCGGGACGGCTCGCACCCGGGATGACTGGGGCAGTGACACGTTCTCCGTGAAGCTGGAGGTGGACCCGGACAGGGCAAACCTCGCGGGCGTCACCAACCTGGACGTGGCCACGTCTTCCGCCGTCGCCATGAACGGCATGACGGTGGGTCAGCTTCGCGAGGGGATTCATCAAATCGACATCGTCGCCCGGCTCCGCGCGGAGGAGCGCGCCCAGTTGGGCGATATCGAGAACCTCTACGTCAGCTCCCGCACGGGGCCTCAAAAAGTCCCGCTGCGGCAGGTCTCCGTCGTCACCTACTCGCTCCAGACGGAGAAGATCCGCCGCCGCAACCAGTTCCGCACCATCACCGTCTCCACCTTTCCCCAACAGGGCGTCCTCGCGTCGGAAATCCTGAAGGAAGCCCGCCCCGGGCTCGATGCGCTCCAGAAGAGCCTGCCCATCGGCTACACGATGGAGATTGGCGGCGAGGCGGAGGAACAGAAGAAGAGCTTCTCCAGCATGGTCGTCGTGCTGGGCATGCTCATTGTCGCCATCTACGTGATGCTCGTCATCCAGTTCAAGAACGCCGTCAAACCGCTGGTCGTCTTCGCGGCCCTTCCCTTCGGCGCGGCGGCGGCGCTGGTGTCCCTGGTCATCATGGGCGCGCCGTTCAGCTTCATGGCCTTCCTGGGCATCATCAGCCTGATGGGCGTCATCGTCAGTCACATCATCGTCCTCTTTGACTACATCGAAGAGGCTCACGAGCGCGGCGAGTCCCTGCGCGAGTCACTGCTCGACGCGGGAGTGCACCGCCTGCGGCCCGTGCTGGTGACGGTGGCCGCCACCGTGCTGGGCCTCATCCCACTCGCCTTGCATGGCGGCCCGCTGTGGCAACCGCTGTGCTACGCACAGATTGGCGGGCTCACCGTGGCCACGGTGCTGACGTTGCTGCTCGTCCCCGTCCTCTACACCCTCTTCGTGAGGGACCTGCGCTGGATTCGCTGGGAGGCCCACTCCCAGGAGGAGCCACCCGAGGCGGGCACTCGATGAGGCGGGCGGTGGATTGACCGGGGCCCCGCCCTGGTCCTCGCGCCGGGGCATCTCCAGGTTTCTGGATGGAAGTTTCATCCCGGGTGCGGTGAGTGAACTCCACGCTCGCACCCTTTGAACGGACCTCGCGACGGAACCCACCGCGGCCCCATGACGGCAGCGCGCCCCAGTGACTCTCCGCACCCAATCGAAAGGGTGCTCGACTGGCTGGTCCCCGCCGTGTGCCTGATGGCCGTCCTGGTGACGACCACGGCGCTGGTCGGCTGGGCCCTCGCCAGCGAGCGGCTTACCCGCGCGGTGACCCTGCCGGGTGCCGGGATGATGATGCCGAACACGGCCCTGGGCCTGCTCCTCGTGGGCATGGCGCTCTGGCTGCTGCGCGACAAGCCGACGAACCGCCTCAGACGGACGACCGGACAGGCCATGGCCCTGTTCGTCCTCCTGCTCGGAGGGCTCGTGCTCTTCCAGTACGTGGCACGAACGGACCTGGGCATCGACCGCCTCCTCTTCGCGAACACGCTGCGCAGGTTGTCACCGAGCCCGCCGGGTCGCCCCTCTCCCCTGACGGCGCTGAGCCTCTGTTTGATGGGCGGTGCCCTGCTGCTGCTTCACGTCAGGACACGAGAAGGCTGGCATCCCGCCCGGCCCCTGGCGCTGCTCGTCGCGCTCATCGCCGCGCAGGCGCTCATCAGCTACGTGTACCTGGAGGACGCTCCGCTCACGCTCCTGCCCGGGCTCGACAGGCTCGGGAGCTATTCACCCATGGCGTTGCACACGGCGCTCCTGTTCCTGATGCTGGCGCTCGGCGTGCTCTCCGTGCATCCCCGGCAGGGGCTGATGGGCGTGCTGCTCCGGGATGACGCCGGCGGTCTCATGGCGCGCAGGTTGCTGCCAGCAACCATCCTCATTCCGCTGATCGTCTGGGGGCTGCGGCTGTTCAGCGAGCGGCTGGGGCTTCACTCCGCCCCTTTCGGAACCTCCGTGTTCGCGCTCGTCACGGTGGCCACGTTCCTGGCCATCCTGGCGCGCAACGCGAAGGCCCTGTCCCTGTTGGACGCGAGCCAGCGCGAGGTGGAGAAGTCGCTGCGCGACTCGGAGTCGCGCTTCTCCGGCATCGTCAACAACGCGGCCGACGCCATCATCACCATCGACGCGCACCAGCGAATCACCCTGTTCAATACCGGCGCGGAGCGAATCTTCGGCTACAGCGTGAGCGACGCGCTGGGACAGCCCCTGGGGTTGCTGTTGCAAGAGCCGCTGGGAGACAGCGTGAGTCCGCGCGAGGAGCGCCGTCGACTCCTCGGACTTCGCAAGGGGGGCGAGGTGTTCCCGGCGGAAGCCACCCTGGCAGACGTGTGGGTGGATGGAACGAAGCAGCGCGTCGTCATCCTCCGGGACATCAGTGCTCGCGAGCGGGCCGAGGAGGCCCGTCGGAATCGAGAGGAGCTCTTTCGCGCCGCGTTCGAGCACGCGCCCATCGGCATGTGCCTGGTCAGTCTGGAGGGACGATTGCTGAACGTGAACGAGGCGCTGTGCCAGATCCTTGGATATTCGCGCGAGGAGCTGCTCCAGATGACGTTCCACGACCTCACCTTTCCCGAAGACCTGGAGCAGGACCTGCTCGTGGTGAAGCGGTTGCTCGACGGGGAACAGGGGTCGTACCAGTTGGAGAAGCGCTATCTCCACAAGCAGGGGCACCTGGTCGACGCGCTGCTGACGGCCTCCCTCGTTCAGGACTCCCGGGGCAGGCCGCTGCACTTCATCTCGCAGGTCCTGGACATCTCCGAGCGAAAGCGACTGGAGAGCGACTGGCTCCTGCTCGCGGAGGCCGGGCCTCGGCTCGCCAGTTCCCTGGACCCCCAGACGACGCTCTCCACGGTGTCGCGGCTGGTCGTCCCGACGCTCGCGGACTTCTGCCTCGTCGCGTTGCTCAACGAGGGTGGAAGGGTATTGCGCAGGCAATCCCTTGCCGCCTCGCCGGAGAAGTCCGGACTCCTGGAGGCGATGTTCGACCTGTATCCACAGACGCCCTTCCGGCGAGGCCACCTCCTGGCGGAGGTCTTCAAGTCAGGCAAGGCCCTGCTGCTCGAGGAAGTGCCCCTGGCGTTGCTGGAGGCGTCGTCGGAGGAGCCCCAGCACCTGGACATGTTGCGGAGACTCGCGCCCCAGTCCTGCATCGTCGTGCCCTTGAGCGCGCGAGGACACACGCTCGGGGTGGTCGCCCTGGGCACGTCCGAGTCCGGGCGGCGTTATGGCGCAAGAGACCTGGCGCTGGTCGAGGAGGTGGCCCGCCGCGCCGCGCTCGCCATCGACAACGCCAGCCTGCATGCCGAGTCCGAGGAGGCCACGCTCCTTCGCGACGAGGTGCTGAGAATCGTGGCGCACGACCTGCGCTCTCCGCTGAATGTCATCGCGCTGAGCGCGGGGACGTTGATGAAGCGCTCGCCGGAGGAGCGGCTCGCGGACTCTCGGCCGCTGAACTCCATCCAGAAGGCCGTCATCCGCGCCACCACGCTCATCGAGGACCTGCTGGACGTAGCGCGGATGCAAGGAGGACAGCTCACGGTGGACCGACGGCCGGAGTCGACGGCGGCGTTGCTCCAGGAGGCGCTGGATCAACACCGCGCGCTCGCCGACGCCCGCTCCGTCCACCTCCAGCTCGATGTCGAGCCCCAGGCATCGGACGTGTTCGTCGACAAGGACCGGGTGCTGCAGCTCTTCTCCAACCTGATTGGCAACGCCCTCAAGTTCACGCCGATGGGAGGGTTCGTCACGCTGCGCGCGGAGCCGTGGGGGGACATGGTTCGCTGCTCGGTGAGCGATACAGGTTCCGGGATTCCGGTCGACGACCTGACCCACCTCTTCGAGCCCTTCTGGCAGGCGAAGAGCCGGCACAAGGAAGGTGCCGGACTGGGGCTCACCATTGTCAGGGGAATCACCGAGGCCCATGGTGGCCGCGTCTGGGTGGAAAGCCAGCCGGGCCTCGGCACCACGTTCTTCTTCTCACTCCCCGCCGTGACGAGGGTGGACTCCTCACTCACGTGGCATGCCTGAGTACGCGCCTCAGTGCGGCGCGGGCACGGGCCGTTTCACCAGCCACTTCGCGCCAGTGACTTCGGCGGAAGCGAGGCTGGACAGCACGGCCAGCAGTTTGTTCTCAATCTCCGCGATGGAGGCGTGCAGCTTGTCGGGCACAAGGTCGGCGACGTCCTCGAGTTCGGTCGCCAGGTGGATGGCACGACGAAGCTCCGGATGGACACCGGGAGTCTCCAGCCGGGCCAGGAGCGCAGGACCCAAGAGCTGCTGACATGCATAGGCAGCGGTGACCACACCCGAGGCCAGCGCGTGACACATGCCCAGGGCGGCAATCGCCACCAGTCGCTGTGCCTCATCGCCGCCTTCCGCGCGCAGCGACACGTCCTCCAGCGAAGCCCCGCGAGTTGACGAGGACTCACTCATTGATTGCTCCAACCAGGCTTCATCTTGAAGTTGAACACCTTCCCCGACGCGCTTTCAAAGTAGTGGAGTGACACCTTGTCCGTACCGACCCAGCCGTCCTTATAGACTTTGACCCAATCACCGGGCTCGATTTCTCGCAACTTCTCAAGCAGGTCCTTGTTGTCGACGCGGTTTCGCGTGGTGCCATTCTGGACAGCCTTGAAGTTGGCCGGAAAACCCGGTGCGTTCCTCACTCCGTTGAAGACGTGCTTCAACTCCGGTCGACTCTCCGTGACGGATGCACCGGCGCTTTCGCCAGTGTTGGCCCCCATCGCCGTGGCGGCCACCGCGGTCGGTGCGAGGCCTACCGTAAGGACTCCTGGCGCCCACGAGATAGAACGAACCCCACCTCCCAACGCGGCGGAGAGTTGCACTCCCGCGTTGGCTTCGATCGCCAACGTCGCACGAGCGAATCCCGGCAGCAGGGGCCCCTTCGTCGCGATGTTCGCGGCCCCGCCACCCAACGCCATCGTCAGCGCGAGGATGAGGACTCGCGCGCCATTCGTTCCCATCACCGCTCCGAAACGACTTCCCGCCGTCTCCAGCTCTTGAAGGGACACAGCTCGCTCCGCCTCCGAGGAGAGCCGCGTCCAGCCATCCACGAGGTTCTCGAAGGACTCCAGGCCCATGTACGCGATGACATAGGCTGTCAGGGCGATCGCGACGAACTTGGTCAGCGGCTCGGGTGCCAAGACCAGGAACATATAGGCAGCCATGGCCGACGAAATCATCGCCTTGAGTGCCAGCGGGTTGACGACGTTCCTCACCGCATCGTGGACGCCCGACCACACGCCATCCCAAGCAAAGGACAACGCCAGATTCCGTCGCGAAGCTGCATCAAGAAGGCTGAAGCCATCTCCCAGAAGCGTCAGGCACTCGTCTGGCACGGACTGGCTGGTGCACCCTCCACCACGCTCTGCGTCCCATGTCCTCTCGTCCCACGACACGAGTTGAAGTCTCGAACGTGTCGCCTCCGTGGGCCGCAACGAGAAGCGCAGGTCCAGGATGAGCTGAGCCATCGCCCTCTTGAATTCGCCGCTGTCAACCTCGACGGGGCCGACACGCTGCCGTGGGGTGTACGCGATGGGGCTCCCCTGCCCCGTATCCAGGTGAACCACCCGCGACGTCGCACAGCCCACCATCAGAAGCCCCACCAGCAGGCTTCCTCCCAGACCTGGCCTCATCGCTTCCTCCGAGATGGCCCTCTCTTCTGAAACCAAGAGGACCCCAGGAGGAACCAACACGCGTGTCCGACGCACGAGATAAGGCTCCAGCACCCACCTCTGGCAGGAATGGAGCCCCTCATGGGGTCGCGCGACGTCGGTGTCGGCTGCTCAGTGCGGCGCGGGCACCGGGCCTTTCCCTGGCGCATGACGCGTGCCTCGGGCCCGTGGCGCTGGAAGCTCTCGCGCGCCGCCGCTCGCCACGCGCTCCAGTGCCGACTCCGTGAAGACGCTCAGGCCCAGCTCCGGCTGGTAGCCGTGGACCTCCTTCACGTCGAGCTTCCGCATGAACTCCACGATGCCCGGGCTCACCTCCTGCCCCGGCACCAGAATGGGGAAGCCCGGCGGATACGGCACCACGAAGCGCGTGGACACCAACGGACGCCCCGACTCCAGCGCCGCGCCCGCCTCCGTCAAGGGCACGAACTCGCAGTTCTCCTCGCCGTACGCCAGGAAGAACGCGGCGCGGAGGTCTCCCTCCCCCACGCCCCCTGACGGCTGGAAGGCAGGATGGAAGCCACTGAAGTCCGGCAGTGGCGGCAGCTCGTCGGTGATGGACCGCACCTTCGCGTCGAACAACCGGCGCTCCACCCCTGTCGACTGGGACAACGCCAACTCCAGTCGCTCCACCTCGTGCCGCAGCCCATCCAACAGGAAGGACAGCGAACCCCACGTGACGCCAATCGTCGCGTTCAGCAACACCGTGTTGATGGACGTGTGGTTCACCTGGATGCCCAGCCGGTCCATCAACACCTTGCTCCGGAACTCGAAGCCATTGCGCCCCGTGAGCGCGGTGAAGAGCGTCATGCGCGTGGGGTCCAGCACGAACTCGTCCTGGCTCCACGCCCGCCTCATGTCATCCACTCCCGCCGAGCCCGGGCCCACGTAGCGATTCAACCCCGACTTGCGGAACACCTCCGGCACCACCTGCTCCGCGTCCAACAGCCGCAGGTAGCGATGTAGCAACGGGTCCTCCCGCAGGCGCTCCCGCGTCCGCATCGCGAGCTGGAACGCCTCCTTCACCATCGCGAAGCCCTCCAGGTTCACCTGCCGCCGCGACAAATCCAACGACGCCACGATTTGATGGTTCGGAGACGTGGTGATGTGCGTGTAGTACGCCTCCGTGAGCGCCGCCGACGCGCGCCGCTCGAAGTCCTCATCCCAGACATGGAGCATGGAGCCCTGCCGGAAGGCGGACAGCGACTTGTGCGTGGACTGGGTGGCGTACACGCGCACCCGCACCTTGTCCGGATCCGCCATCAGGCGCTCCTCCATCGCCCGAGCCCCCGCCGCGGGGTCCCCATCCCCCCGGCGCGCGCGCCACGCCCGATACTCCTCGCGATAGGAGCGGCTGCGCAGCTTCTCCGCCAGGCGCTTCGCCGCGGCCATCGCCGTACGCTGGCGCGCCAACGGCATGAAGGTGGCGTAGGCGAACCACGCCTCGTCCCAGAGGAAGGACAGGTCCGGCTTGATGGCGAGCAGTTCCTCCATCACCCGCTCCGGGTGATACACGAGCCCGTCGAACGTGCAGTTGGTGAGCACCACCAACTTCACCTTGTCCAACCGCCCCGCCGACTTCAGCTCCAGCAGCTTCGCCTTCAGCGTGCTCAACGCCACGCCGCCGTACATGGCGTACTCACGCACCGGATACGCATCCAGGTACAAAGGCTGCGCCCCCGCCAGCACCAGTCCGTAGTGATGGGACTTGTGACAGTTGCGGTCGATGAGCACCACGTCACCCGGCTGGAGCAACGTCTGGTGGACGATCTTGTTCGCCGTCGACGTGCCGTTGGTGACGAAGAAGGTGTGCTGCGCGCCGAACGTCTGCGCCGCCTTCTCCTGCGCTTCCTTGATGGAGCCGGTGGGATCCAGCAGCGAATCCAGGCCGCCCGCCGTGGAGGACGACTCCGCCATGAACAGGTTGGGGCCGTAGAACTCCCCCATGTCCCGCAGCCAGCGCGAGTTGTAGACGGAGTGTCCCCGGGCAATCGGCAGCGCGTGGAAGTTGCCGATGGGCCGCGAGGCATAGTGCTTGAGCGCATCGAAGAACGGCGTCCGGTAGCGCTCGCGCACGCCATCCACCACGGTGACGTTCAGCTCATGCGCGGACTCGTACCGGTAGAAGACGCGGTCGAAGAGGCGCTCGGTGTGCAGCTCCCGGCTCACCAGCGACTCGTCGGTGATCAGGTAGATGTTGAGATGCGGGCGCAGCTGGCGCACCCAGCGCGCCACCACGAGGCTCGCCGCTTCACCCCTCCGCTCCGCCTCCGCCAGGATGGGCTCCAGCGTGGAGCGCAGCTGCTTCACCGGCGAGCGTGATCGCAGGGGCAGGTCCTGCCGGACGACGCAGGCCTGCACGTCGTCATTGACGAGCACCGCCACCAGCGCGTCCTCCACCGAGCGGACCTGGAGCAGCTCGTAGATGAACTGCCGCTCCCCGCGCTGCGCATCCACCATGCCGCGATGGACTCGCGCGAAGTCCTCGGCCTCCATGTCATCCACCACCAGCGTGGTGAAGTAGTGCGAGCCCTCCGGCCC